>DASROK010000081.1:0-2735 GCA_035646915.1 Gemmatimonadaceae bacterium | reverse complement strand
TTCTGAGCGTGAAGTATTTCGTTCTCGACCAGAAAGACACGAATGGCAAGACGCACACGCAAGCTTCACTGTCGTTCAACGATGCGAACCGCGGTATTCCTTCGTGGCTCGCCGCGCCGGGACCGATGGGCTCGCTCGAGTACATCTCGCCCGACGCGAACGTCGTAGCCGGTTTTGTGGTTAAGAACCCGGCAACGCTTGTCGACGACCTGCTCGGCGTATTGCAGACAGTGTCGCCCGACTTGCGCACGAACCTCGAGAAGCTGCAAACGCAGCACGGTCTGAACATTCGCGACGACATCGCTGCGCCGCTCGGCGGAGAGTTTGCCTTCGCGATTGATGGACCGATCCTGCCGACGCCGTCGTGGAAGATGGTGTTTGAAGTCAACGATCCGGCGCACCTGCAACTGGCGCTCGAAAGAGTCGTTACTGAGGTGAATAAGCAGGCCACGTACCTCGGCAAGTCCGGTTTGACGTGGGAAAAAGCCGACGTCAGTGGCCGCACGTACTACACGCTGAAATCGGCAGACTTCGGCTTGATCCAGGTGAATTACACTTACGCCAACGGCTACTTGATTGTTGGTCCAAGCAGGGCGCTCGTCGAGAGAGCCTTGCAGTCGCAGGAGAACGGATTGTCGCTGTTGCGATCGGCGAAGTTCACGGCGGGTCTGCCGGCTGATGGTAATGCAAACTTCTCGGCAGTCTTCTATCACAACATCGGCGGGCTCGTTCCGGCTGGTGTGGCGACTGCCGCGCAGAACCTTCCGAGTGGACCACAGCAGGCGATCAAGTCGATCGCGTCTGACATGGCGCCGACGCTGGCTTACGCTTACGCTCAAGGCGACAGCATCACGTTCATGGCGAACACTGAGGGTGGACCATTCGGTATTAGTCCGGCAACGCTCCTGGGTATGCCCAATTCGCTCGAGATGCAACACATCATCCAGCAGGGCATGGAATCGAAGAAGTAGGGGTTAACAATTAGCCGCGGATGATCTGTGTCATCCGCGGCTAAGAAAGTATCGAAATGAAGCTCGTTTTGATGTCCCTCGTCTCCTGGCTGTCTGCTCTCGCGATCCTCTCGAGTTTTTATGTAGCAGATGGTCAAGGTCTCAGCGTCACAGTCACATCGATGATCATGGCAGCGCTGCTGTTCTCTCTTGCCTATGCGCCCTCGCTCTTCTGGCTACGCCAACGCATGGGTGGTTGCAAGCCGGCGCTGCTCTTTCCTCTTGCTTCCGCTGTCGTACTCAATATACCTGTGTTCCTGATCGAAATTCTTGCAATCGGCAGAACTTTAGCGCCCTCGGATGCGTTAGCATGCATTGTTGCTTTTCTGCTGATGGGCACAGTCTTCGGACTCGGTTTCGTTTGGAATTATCAGAACACAGCGTTATAAGAACGAGTATGGCACTCCCCGCTTCGGTTCCTGAGGAACCGATCAAAACTCAAATGGCTCTCACTGAGCCGCCGGTGATCGATCTTCATGGTCTCAGCGTCTCTTTCGGTAACCGGCCAATACTGAAAAACCTGCGCGGCGACCTGCGTGGTAAAGCGATCGGTCTGCTCGGCCCAAACGGCGCCGGCAAGACCACGCTCATTCACACGCTCCTCGGCTTTCACGCACCGTCATCCGGCACCGCACAGATCTTCGGCATGGACATTATCGATCAGACGAAACAGATTCGATCGTTGATCGGCTACATGCCCGAGCGCGACTCGTTCATCGCGAAGATGAACGCCGTGCACTTCGTGCGGTTGATGGGCGAACTGTCAGGACTGCCTTCGGAAGCCGCCCTCGAACGCGCGCACGAAGCGCTGTTTTATGTAGGACTTGGAGAGGCGCGTTATCGACGTCTCGAGACTTACTCGCTAGGCATGAAGCAGCTCGCGAAGCTCGCACAGGCCATTGTTCACGGCCCGCGACTGATCTTTCTCGACGAGCCGACCAACGGGCTCGATCCGCCAGCGCGCCTGCGCATGATCAAGTTGATACGCGAGATTCGCGACAGCGGCCACGCGCACATCGTCCTGTCGTCGCACCTGCTGCTCGACGTCGAAGAGTGTTGTGACGAGATCCTGATTCTGAAAGACGGCCAGATCGCCGTCTACTGCAATCTCGAAGAGGAACGTAAATCGAATCGCAAGTTTCTCATGCTCGAAACGCGTGGCGATCAGGAGAAGTTTGTGAAGGCGATTCAGCAACTCGGCTGCGAGTATGCCATCTCAGGCGATCGATTGAAGATCGTTTTGCAGGAAGGCGTTGAAGTGCGCGACCTTTATCGTCTCGCCGAAGAACAGCAGGTGCAGCTCAGGCGTCTGAGTTACAAGCGCGATTCGCTCGAAGATATCTTTTTGAAGGCAATGGAGAACGGCTATGGCGGTTTATGAGCAAACTTATAAGCCGTACAAAGGCATGCTGACTCCGGAACGGAGTCGTTTCCTGATCATTCCGCGACACGCGTTGCGAGGTGTGTTCAACTTCAAGCTGTTCACCGCGTTTTATGTGATTTGTTTCCTGCCGCTTTTGGTCGAAGCGGTGCTGATCTATTTGCATCACAACGTCACTGCCCTCGAGATCATGAAGCTCAACGCGCGGCAGTTGATACCTATCGACGGTTCGTTCTTTCAGTATTTCGTGAGCATCCAGGGTGGCTTTGCATTCTTTGTGGCACTGCTCGTAGGACCGCCTCTCGTTTCGCGCGTCCTGCGAAACAACGCGCTGCCGCTTTATC
>DASROK010000080.1:0-2485 GCA_035646915.1 Gemmatimonadaceae bacterium | reverse complement strand
ACGCACTGCCATCGATGTTGCCTCAAGGCGGCGGAACGGTTTTCCCGCCCGTGATGGCTCTTGGAGCCACGCGCTCCGACGATCTCGCCTACCGGCTTGGCAAAGTACTCGGCGCAGAAGCGCGCGCAGTTGGAGTGCATCTGGTGTTCGGGCCAGTGCTCGACGTGAATGCGAACGCGCTCAATCCGGTGATCAATGTCAGATCATTCGGCGAAGACCCGGCTCTCGTCTCGAGACTCGCAGCGGCGTACATCCGCGGAGCGAGGGAGAACGGGCTCATGACCACGGGAAAACATTTTCCCGGTCATGGCGACACCGAAACAGATTCGCACATAGGCCTTCCGCTCATCCGCGGCACTAAAGCGCATCTCGATTCCATCGATCTTCCTCCTTTCCGCGCGGCGGTGGGCAACGGGATCGATGCCATCATGACTGCGCACATCGCCGTCACCGGTGTGCTGGGTGACAGCGCGCCGCCGGCGACACTCTCGCCGTACTTCATGACAGATGTGCTCAGAAAGGAGATGAAGTTCGACGGTCTGCTCGTCACTGATGCAATGACAATGGGCGGAGTCGCCAACCGTTACGGGGCAACGGAGCCTCTGGTGCTTGCGCTCCAGGCTGGCGCAGACATTCTGCTCATGCCGCACAGCGTCAAGGAAGCAATCAACACTGTAACCGCTGCCGTGCAGTCGGGACGTCTCACTCAGGCTCGAATAGATGAATCGGTGCGGCGAGTTCTCCGTCTCAAGGCGCAGGCAGGGTTGCGCACCGGCCGTCTCGTCGATCTCAATGCTGTCGACACGATCGTGAACGTGCCGGCGCGATCTTCTGTGGCGACCGAGGTCGCACAGAAATCGATAACGCTCGCGCGCGATGACAGGTCGCTCGTTCCACTTTCGCGCTCAATAAAGACAATTCTTGCCATTACTTATTCCGATCCGGGAGATCTTCTCGCAGGAAGAATCTTCAACCCGGAATTGCGCGCGGCGGGATTCACTGTGATTCCGGTGTCGGTCGATTCGCGAACCACACCCGCCGAGCTCGACGCGCTCAAGGCGCAGGCTGATTCTGTCGATGTGGTGGTTGCATCGGCCTACGTGTATTCGCGGGAAAGTCGCGGGACAATCGGTGCTGAGGGTGGCTATCCGGCATTGATCAGCCAGCTTGCCGCTGCAAAGAAGAACGTGATCGCTCTGTCTTTTGGAAATCCGTATCTCGTGAGCGCGTACCCCGACGTTCCCGCGTACATGCTTGCATGGGGCGGTGCACCGGTATCACAGCGCGCTGCCGCTGCTGCATTGCTCGGCAAAGCACCAATCTCCGGACGCCTGCCAATATCGATTCCGCCCTGGTTCAAGGCAGGCGACGGAGTGGATCGCGCTTCCTCGACTGCAAGTCGATGAATGCAAGGTCCAGCTGCGCAATGATTGCAATTGCTGCAATCGCAGCGTGCACTACAACGTCCAGGCCTATACCTGTTCGTCCATCGGGACCACCCGTTCTGTCGAGTGGCAAGCCTCACGACGTGAACATGCGTGCTGATTTGAATGCAACGCTCGACTCAATCATGAAGGTTGGAATCGCCGAGGGCGCGGCACCGGGTGGAGTGCTTGCAGTTGGACGATACGGGCGCATCGTCCACATGAAAGGATACGGCAGGCAGGATACGGCAGCTGCATCAGCACCAGTCGATGAGAACACCATGTACGACATGGCGTCGCTCACGAAGGTCATCGCCACAACAAGTGCCGCGATGATTCTCGAGGAGCAGGGCCAGCTCGACCTCGATCGAACTGTTGCGAGCTACCTTCCGGAATTCAACGCGCCGGACAAAGCGGCGATCACAATGCGGATGATCGTGACGCATCGCGGTGGACTCGAAGCATTCGCAGCACTGTACAAGGAATTCAGGGGTCGCGACCAGTATCTTGCGCAGATCAATCTTCGTCCGCTCAAGTCCACACCCGGCACCGAGACCGTGTACAGCGACTGGGATCTGATTCTCACTCAGCTCGTAATCGAGCGAATCACCGGCAGGACACTCGATCAGTTTGTCACCGAGAAAGTATTCGGACCGCTGGGCATGACGAGCACGATGTTCACGCCTGACAGTGTTCAGTATTTCAGCCGCATTGCGCCAACCGAAGTCGATACGGCTACCGGCGGTCTCATGCGGGGACTCGTTCACGGCAAGGTGCACGACGAAAATGCGTGGGCGATTGGCGGAGTAGCGGGACACGCTGGTCTCTTTTCGACCACGCACGATCTTTCGATCTTCGCGCAGATGCTGCTGAATGGCGGTGAATACAACGGCGTGAGAATCGTAAAGCCAGCGACTCTGGCGCGATGGACCGCTCCTCAATCGGGGGCGTCGAGTCGCGCGCTTGGCTGGGATACTCCGTCGAAGAACTCGAGCGCAGGCAATTATTTTTCGGCTCGCAGCTTCGGTCACACAGGATTTACTGGAACTTCAATCTGGATC
>DASROK010000079.1:0-2142 GCA_035646915.1 Gemmatimonadaceae bacterium | reverse complement strand
GCCTAGCCCGATGGATCCGCCGCTGGGGGTGTAAATGGAGCTGTTCACTCCGATCACTTCGCCCAGAGCGTTTACAAGCGGACCGCCAGAGTTTCCTGGATTGATTGAGGCATCGGTTTGAATCATGTCGACGTAGATGCCCGCACCGTTGCTCTCAGCCGCGAGATTTCTGCCCGTTCCGCTAACCACGCCTGCGGTGACGCTTGGCTCGGTGTTGGCGAGTAGAAAACCGAAAGGCGATCCGATCGCGATCGCCCATTCGCCGATTAAAAGGTTTGAAGAGCTGCCGAGTGGGGCGACGGGAAGGTTCTTCGCATCGATCTTGATGACAGCAAGATCGTTCGTCTCATCGGCGCCGAGTAGTTTGGCCTGGTAGGTGGTCCCATCGCGAAGGGCAACGGAAATTCGCGTTGCTCCGCTGACAACATGCGCGTTGGTGATGATCACGCCGTCAGGGCGAACGATGAATCCCGAGCCAAGCCCGGCTGAGGTCCGGCGACCAGATCGTCCGCCAAAAAACTGCTCGTAGAAATCAGCGGGAACCGCTTCGACAACCTGCGTCTGAACCGTAACCACAGACGGTGCGACTCTCGCTACCGCGGCGGTGATGGCAGTCTTTCGCTGCGTCGATATTGCTTCTGTTTGATCGGAAGAAACCTGGCGCGCCTGCGCGGCTGGCAGAGTGTTACTGTCGCACGCTGCGACAAACACCAGTGGGATTACGAAGTAGGACTTCATCTCAATGAACGGTGCTGTGCCTTCGGCTGAGTCCGCTCAGGAACCTGTCGACTCCGCGATCGGTCAATGGGTGAAGAAGAAGATTCTGGAGCACCTCCGGCCTGATCGAGACAATCTGCGCTCCGGCAGCAATGCACTCCGTGAACTGAGTGCTCGTCGAGGGCGAGGCGACCATCACATCGCACTCGCAGTCGCTCGAATGGAGGAGAGAACGAATCTCAGTCACGGCGTCTGTGCTCGTCTGTCCCTGCGCATCGAGATCCTGCAGTGACACGCGTACCATGGACGCGCCTGCCTTTGCAGCGAGCACAGCCTGCGCGCCGTTGAAAACGAAATTCGCGCAGATGTCCACGCCTTCGATACTGAGCCGATGCATCGGCTCGACAGCATCCTCCACAAGAGGGAGCTGTATCACAAGATGTTCGGAGATTCGCGAGAGGTCCTTCGCTTCGCGATACATCTCGTCCCCGCTTATGGCACGCACCTCGACGCAGATTGGAATGGCGAATTCCTGAGCAACGGCTTCGATGAGCTCGCGGCCTTCGACCGATTCGCTTCCTGCATACATGGCATCGGACACAACCACCCCATCGGCGAGTCCCGCAGCGACGGCGCGCCTTATTTGCTCGACCGATACGCTTTCGACAAAAATGTTCATGCAGTCACCAGATAAAGTTCAGTCGGATATTCTACACTTTCGAGATAAAGACCGTGCGACGGTGCAGGCGGAGAAACTTCCTGATTGTCTTCACTCCCGAGAAGTCTCCCGATAACACTTTTATCCCGCCGGCCTGATGCTACATCCAGCATCGTGCCAACGAGAAATCTGACCATGTGATGAAGGAACCGGTTTGCGGTGATCAGGAAGGCAAGCCCGCCGCTTCTTTCGACCCAGTCTGCGCGCTGAACGATGCAATGATGATTGTCAGACTCTGGAGCGGTGCCCTTTACAGCAAATCCACGAAACGATTTGTCGCCGACTATCATCGCCGCACATTCACGGAGAAGAGCAAGGTCGAGCGACCTGTGCCAGGCGAGCTCGCGATCGATCCGGAACGGGCTTTCGGCGTCATCATCAGTGCCGACGAGATATCTGTACGATCTCGCAACAGCGCTGAAGCGCGCGTGAAATTCCGGTTTCATGTCGAATGCGCGAGCGACGCGAACGTCCGATGGCAGAACGGCATTGAGCGCCCGCGCAAGCGAGTCATGCGTCCAGCGCAGCGGCACAATCACTCCCGCCGCCTGACCCAGCGCATGAACTCCTGCATCGGTTCTGCCTGCGCCAAGGACGGCCACGCGGGTCCCGCAAAGGCGCTTCATCGCGTCTTCGAGCACTCCCTGAACCGTCCTCTCATCGGGTTGACGCTGCCAGCCTGCGAAGTGCGCTCCGTTGTATTGAAG
>DASROK010000078.1:0-2572 GCA_035646915.1 Gemmatimonadaceae bacterium | reverse complement strand
CTCACAGGCTGCGAGGGACGCGGCAACTCCGAGGACGAATACGAAGTGCCGCACGAACGTCATACGGCTGCGCGCACGTCCTTGTCGGACGGATCCTTGCTCTCGAGGTCCACGCTGACGATGAACTCCGAAGCCTTTGCGTGAATCGCAGTGAGCAGGTCGTCGCGTGTCACCGGGCCCTTCAGTTTCACGAGGTAATAAATCTCCGAGGGCTTTCCGGTATGCGTTACAACTTCGTCCAGGCGCCATCGCTTGGCTTTTTCGTCGAGAACCTGCTCGATCATCTGCTGCGCTTCTGCAACGCGGTCACTGGTAACTGAAAGCACTGAGCTGTATCGAGGCTTCTTTTTCTTGCCGCCCAGCACGTCACTCACACGCTCGAATCGCTCAGCCAGTTTCTCTGCCTTTTCAGGCGTCAGCGAAAGAACCAGATCGCGGTCGGGAACTCCGTGAATGTCTGTCTGGCTTGCGAGCGCACTGAGCGGCTCTTCCCATCTCGAAGCGGCCGTCGGCGTGAGAACATTCCGGCCGTAGTCATATCGCCAGGTGAGAAGAAGCAGGAAGTTGAAGACAATCGTCAGAACCGCGCCTACGGCGAGAGTCTGGACACCGGCAGCGAATCCCACCGCGACAGCGAGGAACACATATACGACGTCTCGCGAATCCTTGAAGTTCGTTCGAAACCGAACTGCAGCCACAACTCCGGCGAGGCTGAATGCCAGGGCAAGACTGTCGCGCACGATGAGAACAATTCCGGCTACAACCAGGGGCAGGATCATCAAAGTCTGCACGACCGCCTGGCTGTGTCCAGGAGTGTTTCTCGCGGACATGTAAACCCACGTTACCGGCATCATCAGGAGAAGTGTGCCGAGCAGGATGAGCGCCGTAGTTCCGGCGAGGCTTGCGAGCGTAGTGGTCCCCAGCGTCGCGTCCGCGGCTGGTGCGCCGGTCAATCCATCCTGCAGAATGGTGCCCGACTCCGGCGTGATCGAAGCTTCGGCAAGACCTTTCCCCAGAAGCAGGCGGTCTGCCGACGGAATGAACCGGACAAGGAGGAACATCGCTATTCCAAGCACCAGGTAGTACGCGATAAGGCGCCGAATAGGCCTGTCCGACCCCATTGTCATGAAGTCTATGATCTGACTTAGAGGCCGCATGAAAGCTCCTTTTGCAAGTGATACGCCGGGATAGGCGCGTCTGCTGCCGTTATTATAGTATCAACCGGGTTCAACAATCCTCTCTATTCGCCGGTCGGGCACAAGCCACATCACTGCGACTATTACAAAGAGTCCCTGCGACAGCCATTGATTGACGAAAGACACGGCAATTGCGACGGCATAAAGAAGCGGTGAAATCTTCCCTTTCCAGTCGCTGCCGAAAGCCCTTGCAAGGACGGAGTTGGGCCCTTCTTTCCGGAGTATTGCACGCGCGAGTATGAAATAAGCGATCGCCGCCATCAGCAGCACCCCGCCGTAAACAGCAGTCGGGACGGCCTCGAAATGGTTTTCCCCCATCCACGCCGTAACAAAGGGAAAGAGAGAAAGCCAGAACAGGAGGTGCAGGTTCGCCCACAGAATCGCGCCGTCGACATGATGCGTCACATGCAGCATGTGATGGTGGTTGTTCCAGTAGATGCCAACGTAGACAAAGCTCAGTATGTAGCTCAGGATTACCGGCAGGAGCGGCTTCAGGGCAACGAGCGTCGGTTCGTGCGGAACGCGAAGCTCGAGCACCATGATCGTGATGATGATGGCGATGACACCGTCGCTGAACGCCTCAAGCCTGGTCGTGCCCATTCGTTTCCTTTCCAATGTTGCGGACCATTACCCAGTCAGTCTGTACGTCATTCCCCAGCACATAGGGCTGGGTTCCCTCCTTTCGAAATCCCATCTTCTCGTAGAAGCGGATAGCGCGCGGATTCTCGAGCCACACGCTGAGGCAGATTGTTCTTCCTCCGAGTGACAGCGCAACCTTTTCACAAGCTTTCATCATTGGCTGCGCAATCCCCTTCCCGTGCCATTCCTTGTCTACGTAAAACCTGAACAGCTCCATCGGAGCCTCGAACCTCGCGCACGACTCTGATCGCGGAAGTCCTATCATCGCAAACGCCACAGCCTTTCCATCCACTTCAGCAATCAGATACGTGAAAGCCGGATCGTTGATCTCCTCGAGCTGAATCTCGCGGCTGTACGAATGCTGCGCGTGAAGCTCGACGTCGTCCGGATTGTTCTGAGCAGCGAATGTATCGAGAAAAATCCGGAGAGCGAGCTCGCTCAGCACGTCCGCGTCCGCGGAAGTCGCTTCGCGTATGGTCAGGCCCAAACGAGCTCAGCCTGCTGAATGTGTCGCTCTTCGTGGCGCGGAAGAATCACGTATGTGGAGTAAACGTTGTAGTGAATCTTTTCACCAAACGGTGATGCGATCGAGACTTTGTCGATTGCAAGCCCGTCCGACTCTTTCACCATTCCAACAAGCTCGAGCTGCAGCCGCTTGAACTCCGCCAGAGTCTGCTGCTTCGGAAAACTTCCGCTGGGGATGAAGCCGGCTGTTGTTTTCACGCGGCCAACGCGGG
>DASROK010000077.1:0-14384 GCA_035646915.1 Gemmatimonadaceae bacterium | reverse complement strand
GTGTGATGCGCCGGCGTTTGTTTTACCGGCCGCATCTCGTGCAGCACGACGCGATGCCCACGCTCCGCGAGCTGCCACGCAGCCTCGGATCCTGCTAACCCACCTCCAACGACAGTGGCCAGCCTCGTCACACGGCCACTGCTTCAACAGGAGCTTCGACCGCCGGCTCCCATTCGTTCGCGCAGTTGATGCAGCGGCGATACTCGCCGCGAGTCTTGTTCGATTTTGCTTCTGCGCCAACGTAGCCGCACTCCGGACAGACTTCCGGAACGGGCTTGTCCCAGATCACGAAATCGCACGCCGGATAATTCGCGCAGCCATAGAAAGCCTTCCCGCGCTTCTTCGATCTGCGCACGGCAATGTCGCCGCCATCCTTTGGACACTTCACCCCAGTCGGCATCGACCGCGTTCCGCGACATTTCGGGAACCGGCTGCAGCCGAGGAACTCGCCTGAGCGTCCATGGCGAATCACCATCGGGGCGCCGCACTCGTGACAGATCTGGTCCGTCATCTGCGCGGCTTTTTTCTCGCCACGCAGCGGGCGCGTGTACTTGCAGGTCTTCGGATGATTCTCGCAGGCGATGAACGGTCCGAAGAATCCGCCACGCGCAACGAGCTTTCCGCCATCGACTGGACATCTCTCAGTCTCAAGAGCGGAGAGGTCATGCGCTTCGGCAATCAGCTCTTCGATGTCCGCTTCCTTCAATGATGTTGCGAACGGACCGTAAAAATCCTCGAGCATCTTTCGCCAGTTCACGGTGCCTTCCTCGACTTCGTCGAGATCGGTTTCCATGTGCGAAGTGAACTGGACGTTGAAGATGTCCGGGAACGACTTCACCATCACGCGCTCAACCTGGTCACCGAGCTCAGTCGGGAAGAAGCGCCGCTGTTCGAGCTGCGCGTACCGCCGGTCGACGAGGGTCGAAATAATCGACGCGTACGTCGAGGGACGGCCAATGCCAAGCCGCTCGAGCTCCTTCACCAGACTCGCTTCCGAGTAACGCGGAGGAGGCTCGGTAAAATGCTGGGACGGTGTGATCTTCTTCACCGGCACGTCATCTCCGACTTCCATTGTCGGCAGCGGCTGCTCTTCCTCGAGAGCCTTGCCGCGCTCGCCCTGCTCGCGTGTTTCGCGGTAGACTTTCTGATATCCCTCGAACTTCATGACGCTTCCGGTAGAACGGAACAGATATGGAAGCGATACCCTTGAAAGATCGAAGTCGACAGTAGTCGTGTCGAATCGCGCAGGAGCCATCTGCGATGCAGTGAATCTCTGCCAGATGAGCTCGTACAGCTTGAGCTGATCAGGCTTGAGGAACTTCGCAATGTGCTCCGGCCGGCGAGTCGGGTCAGTCGGCCGAATGGCCTCGTGCGCATCCTGCGTGTTCTTTGCTTTCCCATCGCCATAGAGCGAGAGCGTCGCAGACTGGAATTCTTCTCCATACATCATGCGCACGTAATCGCGCGCCTGCTGCGCACTCAGTTCAGACACGCGGGTCGAGTCAGTCCGCATGTACGTGATGAGTCCGACAGAGCCTTCTTCCTTGCCCAGCTCGATGCCTTCGTACAGATCCTGAGCGAGACGCATCGTGCGCTTCGATCCGAATCCAAGCTTCTTCGCTGCTTCCTGCTGGAGCGTGCTCGTGGTGAATGGAGGAGCTGGATTTTTTCTTCGCTCGCGGCGCTTTACCTCGGTGACGCCGAATGTCCTGAGCCTTTCCAGATCGGAAAGAATCTTGTTCGCCTCGGCTTCATTATGAATCGCAACTTTCTTGTTGTCGATGTGATGAAGCTTTGCGGTGAACTCCTTCCCTTCCTTCTCGAGAAGAGCTTCGACGCTCCAGTATTCAACGGGCTTGAACGCTTTTATCTCGCGCTCTCTCTCGACGAGAAGACGAAGCGCCACAGTCTGAACGCGACCTGCTGAGATTCCCTTCTTTACAGTCTTCCAGAGAACCGGGCTCGCCTTGTAACCGACGAGTCTGTCGAGAACGCGACGAGCCTGCTGCGCATCGACTTTTCTTTCGTCGATCTCGCCAGCGCGCGCGATTGCTCCCTGCACTGCATCCTTGGTGATCTCGTGAAAGAGAACCCGCTTGACAGGAGCTCCGTTCTTTCGGCGAACCTGACTCGCGACATGCCACGCAATTGCTTCACCTTCCCGATCAGGGTCTGTTGCAAGCAGAATCTCGCGCGAATCCTTCGCGGCGTTCTTCAGATCGGCAAGAGTTTTTTCCTTGCCGGGAATGGTTACATACTCCGGCTCGAATCCATTCTCGATGTCGATGCCGATTTTTTTCTCAGGCAGATCGCGCACGTGACCAATGGTCGCGCGAACGCGATAACCGCGGCCAAGATACTTGCCGATGGTCTTTGCCTTGGCCGGCGATTCGACGATTACAAGTGAAGTGGTTCCCGGCTCGGGAGCCGGCCCTTCATCTATGACCTCTGCTTTTTTGCGCGCACGAGGCTTCGCCGCTTTTTTTGCGCCTGTTTTTTTTGCTGCAGATTTCTTAGCTGTTGCCATTTCTAGTGAACTGTCTGGTTGTCGGCCGCCCCGCCCGCATCCTCCAGACCGGAACCCTCGAGAAGACCACGAAGGTCTTCGAGAGCAATCCGGCCATCGAACTGGATGAGTGCCCGCTCGATGATGTGCTCGAGCTCCAGCGAGTTGATCGCGCCCGATCCGCTGAGCGAAAGGAGGTGGCCCCAGGCTTCTGGCGCAAACCGACCCCGTTCGTGGGGTCCCATCACTCGAAAAGTCATCGGAAGCGGCAATCGATCATCCATTCAGGTTAACCTGTGTGAGAGCAAAGGGTGGCAGGGAACTGCCAGACACGCCTACTGAGACAGCGCATACAGCCGAACCTGTTCTATAAGTTGTTTTCTGTCAACGACTTCGGTGTCTATTACCAGATCGGCTTCCTCATAGAGTGACCGCCTGGCCTCATACATTGTAGTAAGTGTGTCCAGTGGGTCCGTGGTATCCAGAAGGGGCCGACGAACCCTTGCCGTGGCCAAACGCCGCGCCAGCAGTTCGGGAGACGCTCTAAGGTATATGATACGCCCCGTTTGGCGCAAAAGTGCCACTGCCTCCCGGTTGAGGACCCATCCCCCTCCTGCAGACATAATCATTCCGTTGCGGGTAACGAGCTCCCGGGTGAGCTCCTGCTCCAGCTCCCTGAACCTGGGCTCCCCGTAACGCTCGAAAATCTCCTGGACAGTCGCGTGCTCCCGGTGCTCGATCTCGGTATCGAAGTCGATGAACGGCCAGTGGAGCTCGCGCGCCACAACGCGTCCGATTGACGTCTTTCCGCTGCCGGAAAGACCCACGAGGATGATGTTAGGCTTTGTCTCCGCCACGCCTCTCCGCAATTCGTGCGAGATATCCGTCGAGATTTCTTTTCATTTCGCCAAGTGAATCGCCGCCGAATTTTTCGATAGCTGCCTGAGCCACGACGAACGCGAGCATTGCCTCCGCGATCACTCCCATCGCCGGCACTGCAGTCACATCGCTCCGCTCGGCAACTGCCGATGCAGCTTCGCCCGTTTTCATCTCGACAGTGGCAAGCGGTTTCATCAGTGTGCTGATGGGTTTCATCGCAACCCGCACGATGATTGGCTCGCCGTTTGTCATCCCGCCTTCGAGCCCGCCTGCATTGTTGGTGCGTCTTGCAATGTCACCACTTCGATTGCGATTCGAGGCGCCGTGAATTTCGTCGTGCACCTGTGAGCCGCGAAGACGCGACGCATCGAATCCCATTCCGACTCCGACTCCCTTCACTGCGGGAATCGACATCATCGCTGCACCGATTCTTCCGTCGAGCTTTCGGTCCCATGCTACGTGCGATCCAAGACCTGCCGGCAACCCGCGACATACTACTTCGCACACTCCGCCGAGTGTGTCGCCGTCTTTTTTTGCGGCGTCGATGTGCGCGATCATTTCCTCTTCGGCTTTCTTGTCGAGAGTTCTCAGAGGAGACGCGTCGGCGGCTGTATTGATATCATCGGGAAGTTCTGCAACCGTCGCCCGAATTCCGCCCAGCTCTACTATATGAGAGGCGATCGTCACCCCGATCTCTGAAAGCAGCTTGCGGCAGATTGCGCCTGCTGCAACGCGAGCGGTTGTCTCGCGTGCAGATGCTCTCTCGAGAATATCGCGCGCGTCATCGCGATCATACTTGAGCATACCCGGGAGATCAGCGTGGCCAGGACGAGGTCTCGTCACCGCGCGCTTGCGTGCCTCGGGATCCGTTTCGTTAGGCGCAGGATCCATGATCTCCTGCCAGTTCTTCCAGTCGCGGTTTCTGATGAGCATCGCGATCGGAGATCCTATCGTGAATCCGGCACGCACTCCGGAAAGAAGCTCGACCTGATCTTTTTCGATCTGCATCCTTCTTCCACGACCATACCCCTGCTGTCTTCGCGCGAGATCGTTGTCGATATCTGACGCGAGCAAGGGTATTCCCGCCGGCGCTCCTTCCAGAATCGAAACGAGCGCCGGGCCGTGTGATTCACCTGCAGTAGTAAATCTCAACATGTCGCAATGATAGCATCTGAATGCTGAATGCTGAATACTGACCACTGATGTTGTCAGAATTCAGCATTCAGCATTCAGCCAAAAAAAAGGGCCCGGCGAATGCCGGACCCTTTCTCATTTGGTTGAGCTAGAGACAGCTTGTTGTGAACGTATTCGGGAGAGTCACGATGACAACTCCACGAGGTGTTGCGCCCACGAGAACAATCTGGCCACTCGACTCCCTGTACGCGGCCTTGATCGGACCATTGATCGGATCGCGAATCGGAACCGTTGCAACTCTCTTGTAGCAGTAGCTGTCGAAGATCTCGATCTGCGGCTCCGACGACGCGGCAAACACGAGCCGCGACGACAGCGGGAACGAATTCGGCCCGCTGTTCAGTGGATGGAAGTCGAGACCTCCATTCGCCTGAGTCGTTCCAAGTATCCCCTGCAGTCTAAGCTGGAGGTTGAGCAGGTAAGTCGAATCCGCACGCACTCCAGAGAGCGATCCATCGAAGTTCATCGCAACGCCGCTCACCTTCGCAAAGCTGTTCGCAACAAAGTCGCTCACATCCTGCGCCGGTGAAACACCGCGGTCGATCACGGGGAACGGAAGCGTTCCGACCTTTCCGCTGATGTCCGTTGCCTGGGTTACGAATCCGCGGTTCACGTCGAACGTCATTGCGCGTGTTCCCGAAACCGGCCCACCCTCGCCATACGCTGCGCGAGTGAAGTTTCCGGAGTTTCTCACGAATGTCGTATCGCGGAAGCCAAGGTCCGCCTTCCTCACCACGATCGAGTAATTGAACGTTTCTCCGCCCGCCGTCACAGCGTTCTGCAGCTGCGGCACGATGATCGTCTCATCGCCCGTCACTCCGTCGTAACGCCTGATTTCGAGCGTGTCGGAGCTGTTCGCGTCCTGACCCATCGCCTGTTCAAAGTAGAAGTGCGATTTGTGGGTCATCAGATTTTCCCAGCGGAGCGTACCATTATTGTGGTCGAACGGTGCGGTCTGGCCGGGCGTCGGTGTCGTCGAGTACGTCAGAACAACGTCGCCGCATCCGAATCCTGTTCCCGTGCAGGTCGTCCCGATGTACTGCGGACGATCAGAGAAGTCGTACTTCGTGCGCTCCGTCACAAGGAAGCCCGCAGGCGAGCGCTTCGATGTAACCGTGAACACGATGATATTGGGCAGCTGGTAGCGGAAAGCTTCACGTCCTGATCCGCCGCCGTTCAGATTGACGTAGCTGATGTCCGTGCCACCCGAGTTCGCGACGAGCAGTGTATCACCCATCGTTCCGTTGTGATCACGCGGCCACGCTGCAATACCCCATGGCCGGGATCCGACAAGGATCGGGGTCTTGAAGCTCGAATCAGTAAGGCTGAACACCTCGAGCTGGTTGCGGTCGATGTTCGTGAAGTAGAGCCTGTCCGTTCGCGGATGATAGATGGCGTCTGCTACGCCTCCACCATTCGGCAGAGACTTTGTCGTGCCGGCGACAACCGTAACTGTGTCGACGCGATCAACACCACCAGGAAGCTTGGCATAGGCGCGAACTCCGTTCGAGTTGCGGGCGAACGCCTGGATGTAGACCAGAGTCGGGAATGTCGTATAAGGAAGCTTGAGGTCGAATGTCTTGATCTGTGACGTAATGTTGCCGTTCGACTGGAGAGAATCCCTCGCGTCGATTGCACCGCCGGGGGTACGACGGACCTCATAGCCCATCGATACGATTCCAGTCTGATCGCTGGCCTCGACGCGAAGGGTGTCGTTCACTTCGATGCGTGCTGTGTGCTTGAAGTCCACAACCGGAGTCGAATTGATCGCCGACGGCGGCTGTACGTTCAGTGTGACCACCGGGCCAATCGTGCGCTGGCCGAGTGAATCCAGAATGAAGGGCGCGATCTGCAGCGGACCTGTTGGGGCGTTCGCCGGTATTGAAAGCGTGTCCAATATCGAAACCGAATCGGGCAGCGGGCTGTTGAAGCCGCTCGAGTCCGCGCTCGTGAAGCTACCGCTCGTGGTGAATCCGATCATTCGGACTTTCACCGCGGAGCGGGCACCGATCGACATGACAATCGACTTGCCGACAACTGCAACAGTTCCACTTGCCGGACTGTTGATTTGAACTTCTGCCGCTGGAACATTGCCAACAGTGAGGCTCAGCGAGTCGACCGCCGACTTGTTTCCGGCTCCGTCGAGTGCAAACGACGTAGCCAGCACCGGTGTTCCCTTTGGAATGCTGCGGGAAACCGAGATGTTGAACGGTACGATCGCATCGGTGTTCGGGCTGGTGAATGTCGTATCGAACGACATTGTGAGGCCGCCGGTGATGTTCACCTTCACGTTCTTGATGCCGAGGTTGTCTTTCACTTCGACCTGGAACGAGATCACTGTGTCGGCGCTCGTTCCACCAGGGCTCAACTGAACGGTAGGTGGTGATTTGTCGGACTGATTGCCGCCAAGCACTCCTGAAGAATCGCTGTTGCACGCAGCCGTGAAGACACTCACGACTGCCGCCATCAGCGCTGCTCCGCGGCGCGCGCGGCCGATTGAAAGATTCAGCATTTGTATGTCCTACCGTTTCGAAACGGGCATCGGCGATACAGTCGCGCGATTGCTGAGCTGACGCTCGCCTTCATCGATGATGTGCGGCGTCACGAGAATAAGCAGATCGCGCTTCTGTTCTGAAGTGCGCGTTGTCCCGAACAGTCTGCCGATGATCGGCAGATCGACGAGCAGCGGAATACCTGACTTCGAGCTCGTCACCTGAGTCACAGTCAGTCCGCCGATTACTGCCGTCTCGCCGTCGCCGACGAGAAGCTGATTGTCCGCTCTCTGCTTGCCGAAGATGAAGCCGACGTCGGACGACGCAAGCTGTGCATCCGAATTCTCGGCATGCAGGTTGAGCAGGACCTGTCTGTTGTTCGTGATGTGCGGCGTCACGCTGAGAATGATTCCAACTTCCTTCAGCTGAACCGTTGCGCGTGGAACGTTGTTCGCTCCCTGCGCTCCAGGCTGCTGACCCTGCGTTCCAAGATCCAGAACACGGATTGGAATTTCCTGACCGACAAGAATCTCAGCACGACGATTGTCGAGAGTGACAATGCTCGGCTCAGCCTGAAGGTCGGCTAGACGAACTTCCTGCAGAGCGTCGAGGAAGCTCGTAAGCTGGAATTTGCCCAGCGCTGCTGAGAACACGAGCTTGAGCGCCGGATTTACGACGCGTGCGTTTGCGTTTGCGATTGCAGCGAGTGCGTTGCCTCCGAGAAGGACGCGGTCACCGGTGAGCGCAGTTCCACCACCAAATGCATCGGGCACACCGTCGCCGTTCGTATCTACCGGCTTCGATGTCGTTGGATCGATGCGCTGCACGAGCTGGCTGAAGAACTGATCGTTACCCGTGCCAAGGTCATATGAAAGACCCAGCTCCTCGATGTCGGTGCGATTGACGAAGATGATCTTCGCCTTGATCGCGACCTGCGGTGTGCGGACGTCAAGATTCTTGACGTAGGCGAGCAGGTCCGGCATGCGTGAAGGCGTTTCGGTGATGAGAAGAGTATTCGTTGCAGTGTCTGCGGCTACTGCGCCGCGTGAGAAGCAGCTGGTCTGAGCATTTTGCGATGCCTGCGGAATGCTGCCTGGTGTGCAGTCGCGAGCGAGAAGACCGGTAAGAGTCTGAACGAGCGATGCTGCCTTGGCATAATTGACCGCAACCATCTGTGTGATTAGCGGCTCGGACGCCTGCTTCGATGCGATGTTCTTGTAGCTGTCTACCGTAATGATTCCGGAGATAGCGTCTTCTGCAGCGGCGAGTCCCTGACCCTGCAGGATCGCGCGCAGTGCGACATCCCACGGCTGGTTCTTGATTTCAGCAGTGACTGTTCCCTGTACGTCTTTTCCGACAACGATCGTTCTGCCTGAGAATGCTGCGAACGCGGCGATCACGTCGCGGATGTCAGCGTCCTGATATGTAACTGTGATTTTGGGCTGATCGGAGTATGCACTTGCCTTCGAAAGCTTCATCGGCTCTGCCGGCGCAACGCTGTCATCATCATCAGGAACGTCGTCGCTCGATATGTCAGAGCTTGGCGTTACTGATGGATAGTCAACTGGATTGCTGACTGCTGAATGCTGACTAACTGCGGGCGGCTGATAAGCGGGAGTTTCAGGCTTGGCAGGTGGGGTGCTCGTCACTGCAGCCACAGTCTTCTGCGTCGGATCCGAAGACCACGAAGAGAAGTTCGCGTTCGTGCCTGCGATGCTCACACGCACTTCACCATTCGCGCGCTTTACATCATATGAGTGTGCAGCATCCATTTCGATTACGACTCGCACGATATTCGGCTTGAACTGCGCAGCGCGAATGTTCGTGACTCCACCGCGCATCTGCCGATCGTAAGTCGGCCGGCTTCCAAGCACGGCTCCCTTGAGATCGACCACAACGCGGTACGGAGACTCGAGCGCGAAGTCATCAACGTCAACAGACGCATCGACACCGATCACGATCTCGGCCCGGCCGGATGCCGGGACGACGCTCACCGACCGGACTGCCGGGGCGTTCGGGGTTTCAAGTCGTGCCGCTGCGCCCGCTGCAGGAATTACCAGGAGCGCGGCGCACGCCGCCAGGAACTGCCTCATTGCGTCCTCACTTTGGTTGAATCCATCACCATCGCCAGCGATTCCTGCCGGCTGTAACCGAACTCTTCGATACCGAACACCACGTCTTTCGCGTGGATTGCTGCTACGCGCATGCGGCCGAGCTCCTGGCCAACTTTTACGCGGTACTGCTCCTTGGTGGACATGTCGCGAAGAACTGCGACTGAGTTACGCCCGGTAGGATCGAGCGCGACCGCAACGAGCTTCAGGTCGCTGAGCAGCGGACGAAGCTCTTCGGTGTTCATCAGTGATACGAATGGATCGCGACGACCCGCGCCGGGATATGCATAGCTCTCACGATTGATGAGAACTTCCGGTTCCGCTGACTTGGGCGCCGGCGCAGGAGCTGCAGCAGGCGTCGTGTTGGCCGGGAGACGATTCTTGTCATTCGCATTCGCAGCGTTTGTGTTCGATGCAACGCGAACGACGCTAGCTTTTGCAGGCGTCTGTGCGCGCGCGGCGATACCCGCTGCGGCTGCTGCTACGAGAATGAGCGCTGTGAGCGCTGCAAATGTTGTTTTCGTTTTCATTGATTCGGCTCCTGCGGAACTGCATCACCCGTCCCATTGACCGGGTGCGCGATGTATGTCTGAATCTGGAAATCGGTGTCCAGCGTCGACTCGCCTTCTTTTGGCCGCGCCTTCTTCCTGTCCTGAGGGGACTGCTGTTTAACGTCAAGCGCAACAGGAGCGACGATCCGGTTCAGGGATCCGACGTTGGTGAGGAAGCCCGCGAGCGCGTGATAGCCGCCCTTCACGGACACCTTGTATCTATAGGTATCGAACTGCTCGCCGACTATCACCGGCATCGGCTCTACCGAAGCCAGGTCGAGTCCAACGCGGCGCGCTGCTGTCGAAACATTCTCGAGGAGGGCTGGCACTTCGTTCACTTTTGGCACGAGAGTCTGAAGAGTCTTGAGGCTCGCCTCGTATTCCGCAGCCTGGGACTTCAGCTTCGCGACACTGCCATTGGCAAGATCGGCCTTGGCCTGCTGATTCTTCTTGTCGAGGGCGTCGACATGCTGCTCGATTGCGGCGAGCTCGTCGCGCTTGGGCAGATACATGAAGTATCCCCATGCCCCCGCTATACCGACTGTGAGCACGATTGCAGAGATGAGCATCTGGTCGCGCTTTGTGAGATTCGCTCCGATTGCCATGATCAGTTTTCTCCGACGTTCATTGCGACCGTCTTCACGATAAATGCGGGCGGCTTCTGTGTCTCAGCCTCGAGCTGGAACTCGGTGACTTCCTTGTTGTCGACGAGAACCATGTCCGACCGCGTGAGCTGCACGTTCTGAATGAAGGGCGATGCTTCCAGCGTCTTCATGAACAGCGTGAGTGCCTGGATGTCGACCGTGTGCCCGACGATGCGGAACTTCGTTGCACGCGAAGCTTCAGCGAGAACCGAATCAGCATGAGCCTTCTTCTGGGCGGCAGTTGCCTCAGTCTTCTTCGCCTCTCCATCCTTCGACGCAGCTTTCTTGGTGGTATCCTGGAACGCCGAGCTGGGAGGAGCGCTTGTCTGGGTAACGATTGTCAGCCACGTGTACTGCGGCAGCGCATTGGAGATCTCCTCCAGCAGATGCGGCCACATGTAACGGCTGTCGTCGATTGACTTGATGATCGCGACCTGCCGATACAGGGAATCGCGAGTCGCTTCGGCTTTCGCCTTCGCCTCGAGTACGACTTTGTACCGCGCGGAGTCCTGAATCGCGCGCTGCTCGCGCTCGACGAGGGTGCGCTCCCGTGAGCCCTGCCCCATGAAAAGGAATCCGACGGCTAAGACTGTCGCCGAGACTGTTCCAACGCAGGCGATGAGGTACTTGTCGGAAATACTCGAGGCCGCACCGGAAATCATTCCGGAGATATTGAAGTCGCGACTTGTCGACTTTTTGGCGGAGCCCGGGAGAAGATTGACCGTGATCATGTATTAGTCCGGTGCGGGCTACTGGCGGAGCGCCAGACCGATGGGAAGCATCAGGAGAGGTGCGACCTCATCGGTCGTCAGCGAATCCAGCGCTCCATCGCGAATGTTGAGGCGGGCAAGCGGATTTGCGTGCTCGACTTTGATCTTGAGCCTGTCGCCGAGCATTTCGGCGAGACCTGGTGTACGCGAGCCGCCGCCGCAGATGTAAACTGCGCGGAGCTGCGCTGTATTGCGTGATGTCGTCAGAAATGCAGCCGCGCGCTCCACACCGACAGCGATTTCCTCGACCCGCATCGAAAGGATGCTGTCGAGCTGTGGGGAGCGATCGTAGCCGCGGATCATGTTCTCCGAATCGCGCGCCGACATCCCGTGCTGGCGCTGCAGATCTTCGGAGAAGCGTCGTGTGCCAAGCGGAAGGTCGCGAGTAAGAATCGGAACGCCGTTGTCCATGATGTTCACGTTGGTGACTTCGTTTCCAACGTTCACAAGGCCGACGAATCCTTTCATCGCTTCCGGATAATTCACCTCAAACGCATTGTGCAATGCGAACGCGTCGACATCGACAACACTCGGCGTGACGCCGGCGTCTTCGAGAATTCTGATCTTTGCATCGACCAGGTCGCGCTTGGCGGCGACGAGAAGAACGTTCATCTCGTCAGCGCTCTTCGAATCATCCAGAATCTGGAAATCGAGCTCGACAGATTCGACGTCGGGAACGTGCTGCTCCGCTTCCCAGCGCATGAGCTCGCGCGCCTGCTTTTCCTTCACGCGCTCTGTCTGGATCTTCTTCACCATTACGTCGCGACCACCGACGGCGGTGACGATGTGCTTGCCGTTTACGCCTGCGTTGTCGAGCGCAGCGCGGATCGCGTCGGACACAATGCCGGGATCCATCACTTCACCTTCGACGATCGCGTCAGGCTGAAGCTTGGTGATCGCAACCTTCACGAGCTCGGGCGAACCCTTCCCGTGATCGATGACTGCGATCTTTATGAGGCCCGATCCAACATCGAGACCTACTGTCGTTTTCTTCCGGCCGAAGAGCGCCATGTTGTCCTGGGGTAGGAGAACTCAGTTGATTGCACGCTAGACACGATTTACCGAGGGCGTTGGTAACAGCGGACTTGCAGTTTGCGAGTACTTGTTGCGCTACAACTGATACGCCGCGATCCAGGAGTCGCCGGTGATGCGTGACGAAGTGGATGCTCCAAGGGAATCGCGCGTGATTTTCACGGCGATCGACACGCGACGGCGCACACTTGAAGCGCCCGAATCGCTGATGCGACCTTCACCGGTAACGAGGAAAACCGCACTGTCGAGCCGCGTGATGTAAACCGTGCTCTCGAGCGGGGGCAGTGATACCGGGTTTCGGATAATGACTGATCCAACAGGCAGAAGGTCACACTCGGGACATGTCCAGGCAGCCGCTGTCCCGAGCGCCGAACGCTCCGCAAAGGCGAACACTTTCTGATCCACGAGCTGAGTGAGCGTCGAGCGGGATTCCTGGCTGCTCGCGAACAGTGCGCCGGTGACGAGAACGGCGATGAGAACCAGGGCAACCAGCGCCGATGCGAGAGCGAAACCAGAGCGTTTCATCTGAGCCTGTTCCGCGGTGAGACCGCTACGACAACCGAATCGCGCCAGATCTTTCGCGCATCACCAGTCAGCGAAACAGCAGAGGCAGTTTCGCCGCGAAGTATGATGTCGATTCGCGCCACCGAATTGGATAATGCGACGCTCGTAACGTCAGCGCCGTACTGGTCGTAGTAGCGAAACGTGACGCCACTGCCCCCGCTGCTTCGATAAGGACGATAGGGGCCGCTTACAGGTTGGATCGACGAGCAGGGATACGGTGGTGAAACGCCGCACCGTCTGTATCCCAGATACCACTCGCCATCGGATGATCGGTAGAAGCTGTACCTGGCGCGGCGCAGGAAGTGAACGATCGATCCATTGTTCACCGGCACCACCGGCGCGGCAGCAAGTGTCAGCTGATATCCCGGCGAGGTATCGCCGGGCGTTGTGAATCCGGTAGATGATGGACATGACGTGGCGAGCGTGCGAGAGGCAAAGGCCGCAATGCGGTTGTATTCCCAGGTCGCCGAATCAGCGCTGAAGATTGCAGCAATGTCACCGGTGTCCGGCTGCGCGAGCATCGCGGTGAGGACATTGCCGGTCACCAGCGAGATGGGTGGAAGTCCCACCGTGGTGGGCGATCCCGACATGCACACTATCGATGATGCAATCACGCTGTACATCTCGAACGCGGTATCAGTCATCAAAGGCAGCCCGAATTGCGCGACCGATGCG
The DNA here is from genome assembly GCA_035646915.1 of Gemmatimonadaceae bacterium. Taxonomy (GTDB): domain Bacteria; phylum Gemmatimonadota; class Gemmatimonadetes; order Gemmatimonadales; family Gemmatimonadaceae; genus UBA4720. The sequence continues at coordinate 969 of DASROK010000077.1, read as the reverse complement.
CTGCGAATGTCGGACGCGAGCACGTCTGCTGCGTCGCGAAGCTGCGCTCGAACGCCAAGCATTTCGTTCGCCGATGAGAAGAATCGCTGCTGGCGCACGATTGTCATTGTCATCAGCGCCGCGGCCATTCCCGCAATCGCGGTCGCAGCGAGCAGCTCTGCAACCGTAAATCCGCGCTTCATGAGCACGGTACCGCCGACAGAAAGTGATCGACAACCTGATCATTGGTTCCCCGGCGCTCGACTTCCACATCGATCGACGCTGTCAGGCCGTGAGTGACGGTCCATCTCGAGACTACTCCCTGCTTTGTTTCGCTGCCGCTCGAGATTCCCGCGCAACCCGCAGCATGCGCGGACTCATCACGATCCCGGGCGATAGACGCCGCGCTGGATCGAAGCAGGCTCAATGTCATTTGTCGCGTGATGGCCGCGCTCGCGGCTGCCATTCCGAGGGCACCGACGGAAAAGAGCAGAATTGCGACGATTACTTCGATCAGCGTAAACCCATGCCGGGACTTTGACATGGCGCGGATTCTAAGATGGAACGTGATCACCGCGATCATCGCCGCTTTGCACGTGCTGACAAAAAAGGGCGGCCATTACTGGCCGCCCTTTCATTTCCTGCGAGAAGCGAAAATCAGGTGCAGGTGATGAGGCCGTTCGCTGAAGAAGCGCAGGTCTTGGTGGTCAGCGAGTGAGTTGCCGCTGCCTGCCATGAAGCCGGTGGGCCAGGAACTGCGGTCGCCGTTACGGTCACGTTCTGCGAAGGCGAGAAGCCCTGGCCAGATCCGTTACCAGAGAAATAGACACCAGCGCTGTCGGCTGCGTACGACTCTTCGTAGGTCGCAAGGTTACGCAGGTCAGCCTTCATCGACGCGACGTATGCCTTTTCCTTGGTGTTCGCGAACTTGGGAATCGCAATCGCGGCAAGAATGCCGATGATGACGACCACGATGAGAAGCTCGATCAG
>DASROK010000076.1:0-5067 GCA_035646915.1 Gemmatimonadaceae bacterium | reverse complement strand
GAGCATATCAGGCTCCGTATTATTTCACTGAAGCGTCGGAGAGTTACTAGAAATGGCGCGCACGACTTCGTCAGGGAAGGCTGGCAGCAGGCAGCAGGCAGCTCCCGCTGACAGCAGAAGGCGGACAGCTCCCAGTCGCGACATTCCGCGATTGATCTTCGGCGATCTCTGGGAATTCGATCCAGCTCCCGAGACCGCTGATCCAAAGATCAAGCCGCAATACGAGCTCTACATAGGCGGCAGGTTTGTCGAGCCGAGGAGCGGGAAGTATTTCGACTCGATCAATCCTGCAACCGAGAAGGTTGTAAGCAGGATAGCTATGGCGAACTACGAGGATGTCGACGCCGCATATCAGGCTGCTCGAAAAGCTTACGATTCTGCATGGTCGAAGATGCCGGGCAAGGAGCGTGGGAAGTATCTCTATCGCATCGCGCGTCTTGTTCAGGATCGTGCCAGGGAATTCGCCGTTGCTGAAACCATCGACGGCGGAAAGCCGATCAAGGAATCACGCGACTTCGATGTGCCGATGGTTGCTGCGCATTTCTTCTATCATGCGGGATGGGCGGACAAGATCGAGTATGCGATCCCCGGCGTGGATGTGCATCCGTTGGGGGTGGTTGGTCAGGTGATTCCGTGGAACTTTCCGTTATTGATGCTGGCGTGGAAGCTCGCTCCCGCGCTGGCGATGGGAAACACCGTCGTTCTGAAACCTGCGGAGACAACTTCAGTAAGCGCGTTGAAGTTTGCGGAGCTGCTGAATGAAGCAGACCTGCCGCCGGGGGTGGTGAACTTTGTCACTGGCGCTGGAGAGACTGGCGCGGCGGTGATGGGCCATCCTCTGGCGGCAAAGGTTGCTTTCACGGGATCGACTGAGGTTGGCAAGCGCATCATGCGCCAGATTGCCGGCACCGACAAGAAGATGACCATGGAGCTTGGCGGCAAAGCGGCGAACATCGTGTTCGATGATTCGCCTGTCGATCAGGCTGTCGAAGGAGTGATCAACGGAATCTTCTTCAATCAGGGTCACGTGTGCTGCGCCGGTTCGCGGCTGCTGGTGCAGGAGTCGATTTACGAGCCATTCGTTGCGAAGCTGCGCAATCGCATCGACGTGCTTCGCGTTGGAAATCCTCTGGACAAGAACACGGATGTCGGCGCGATCAACTCGCGTGCGCAGCTCGATCGAATCACTGAGCTGGTTGATTCAGGAGTCGACGCAGGTGCGACGATGTATCAGTCGCCCGCGTGTCGTCTCCCTGGAAATGGATTCTGGTTCAAGCCGACGGTATTCACCGGTGTGACGCAATCGCATCGCATTGCCCAGGAAGAAATCTTCGGACCTGTTCTTTCTGTTCTGACATTCAGGACTCTTGAAGAAGCAGTCGAGAAGGCGAACAACACGATGTACGGATTGTCGGCCGGTGTGTGGACAGACAAGGGTTCGCGAATCTTGAAGATGTCTACTGAATTGAAAGCGGGCGTCGTGTGGGCGAACACTTTCAACAAGTTCGATCCTTCGTCGCCGTTCGGTGGATACAAGGAGTCGGGCTTTGGCCGCGAAGGTGGACGACAGGGACTTCTGGACTACGGGAAGATCGGCTGATGGCTTCGTCTCGACTTCCAATTACCAAGACGCCGAAGGTTTATGTCGGCGGTCAGTTCATTCGATCTGAATCAGGTCGAGTGTATCCCATTTACGAAGATGGAAAGAAGGAAGGGAAGTTCTACGCGAACATTCCGCAGTGCACGCGCAAGGATATTCGCAATGCAGTAGAGGCTGCAGCTAAATCAGGGCCTGACTGGGCAAAGCGGACTCCCTATAACCGTGGGCAGATACTGTATCGGCTTGGCGAGATGCTGGAAGCGCGCTCACTCGAGATGGCTGAAGCTCTTGGAGTTTCGGGCATTTCCCGCGGCGATGCGGAGAAAGAAGTTGCGGCGTCAGTCGATCGATTGATCTACTACGCGGGCTGGGCGGACAAGTACGCGCAGGTTGTTGGTAATACAAATCCTGTTGCAGGTCCGTTCTTCAACTTTACAGTTCCCGAGCCGATGGGAATCATCGGAGTTATCGCTGCCGATGAAGATCCATTGCTTGGACTGATATCTCAGATCGCTCCGGTGATTGTTTCGGGAAATACAGTCATTGCTTTGGCCTCTGAAACTCAGCCATATCCGGCGATTGTACTGGGTGAGATGCTTGCGACTTCGGATCTTCCCGGCGGCGTTGTGAATCTTCTTACTGGATTCCGGCGCGAGCTGCTGCCGACATTTGCTACGCATACTCACATTCGTGGAGTGTCAGCAGTTGTCGATGCTGACGCGAGAAAAGAGCTCGCACTTGGTGCGGCGGATTCAGTCAAGCGAGTGAAGACACGCAAAGCCGAAGACGATATCGACTGGTACTCGGATTCAACTCAGGGCGTCTATGACATCAAGGACTTCATCGAGTTCAAGACGACCTGGCACCCTATAGGAGTTTAATACTCGAAACACACAGGATCAGGAGGTTCGCATGAGCCGGTCGACTGAGATTGAAACGTTTCGACGAGTTCTGGATGAAGAAGCGGCGACCGCCGCCAGGGTAATGGAGTCGATCCCCAGCGATCAGTATGACTTCAGGCCCGACCCCGCCGGCCGATCCATTGGTGAGCTGGCATGGCATCTCAGCGAGATCGAGGGATGCATCAGCTTCGATGTCGACTACGGAAGCTTCAGCTACGAACATGAAGTTCCCGACATGAAGCGACCGCGCGAGGTCCCACTTCTCGCGAGCGGCTACAGACGTGTTCACGAAACAGCCGCAAAACGCCTCGAGAGCGTTCGCAACGAAGATCTCGACAAATCGGTGATCTTCTCTGACGGACGGCCGATGACACTTCGTGATGTTCTGTGGAATGAGCTGCTTCACCACCTCATCCATCATCGAGCGCAGCTTGTCACACTCGTGCGGATGGCTGGAGGACAGCCTCCGGGACTTTACGGTCCGAATCGCGAGGAAATGAAGGCGATGATTGCCCGGATGCAGGCAGGCACACCGTAATTTTCCTCGTGTAAATTTTTCCGGCTGCTAACTTAATCCCGTCCGAAGCCGGAGAAACCATGGGCACGATGTCGTTCGAGGCAGTGTCGTCGACTCCTGCGCGCACGCGCAGCGTAGTGATCGGAGCGGCAATCTGGCTGGCAATAGTTGCCGGAGTCAGCTTCGCGGGAATTCCTCAGAAGCTCACGCCGCCGGGGCCGCAGATTGTCTTGCTGGTGCTTACAGTTGCGCTCATTCTGCTCGGCAGGCTTTTCTCGTCGTTCCGATCGTGGATTGCCAGCGTCGACCTTCGTGTGCTTGTTGGCGTGCATGTGATCCGCGCGCTCGCCGGCGCAGGGTTGTTGTGGGCCGCGTCGCATACATCACTGTCGAGCGACTTTGCGAGAATAGCAGGCTACGGGGACATCATCGTTGCGCTGATCGCGCTTGCAGCCATCATCTGGATTTCGCCAGACAGAAAAGATGCTCCGCTGCTCTATGTGATCTGGAACACCCTTGGGCTCATCGACATCATGCTCGTTGTCGCGACTGCTGCGCGCACGGCGATGAATGATCCATCGTCAATGAGAGCGCTTGTGCAGCCACCTCTGGCGTTGCTTCCGCTGTTTCTCGTTCCGGTCGTGATAGCGTCTCACATCTGGATCTTCGAGCGGCTGCTGAAGAGGGTGGGAATCGGCAGTTAGGCTTCGCGTTCGATCTCGCGGCAGATAGCCGTTCCCTTTTTCCAGTGCAGATTTGATGCGTGGATGAATCCGGGCTGAGATCGTCGATAGCAGATCGTTATGCAATCGAACGAGGTATAGGCGCTGGTGGAATGGCGACCGTGTATCTCGCTCGTGACATGAGGCACGGCCGGCCTGTTGCCGTGAAAGTGCTTCACCCGGAATTGACAGTAGCGATCGGAACAGAGCGATTCCTGCGCGAGATTCAGACAGTTGCGCGGCTTCGCCATCCTCACATCGTTCCCCTGTATGACTCAGGTGAAGCTGCCGGCTTTCTCTATTACGTGATGCCTTTCGTCGAAGGCCAGTCGCTTCGCTCACGCATCACCGCAGGTGGAGCAATTCCGCTCGAGGAGGCCGTTCGCATCTCGCGAGAGATTGCCGACGCTCTCGATTACGCACACGAGAACGGGGTTGTTCATCGGGACATCAAACCGGACAATGTGATGCTCGACGGTCACCATGCGGCAATCACCGATTTTGGAATCGCGCGTGCGTTGACAGAAAGCGGCGGCAGTCTCACGCACACGGGAATTACAATCGGCACGCCCGCGTACATGAGTCCCGAACAGGTCACCGGCGAAAGTCAGGTCGACGGCCGCAGCGACATCTACTCGCTGGGCTGCGTGATGTTCGAGATGTTGTCAGGCAAGCCGGCATTCAGCGGACCTTCACCGCAGGCAGTGATGGCCTCGAGGTTCAGGAACTCGTCGCCGTCGTTCGACGCGATAGACGTTCAGGTTCCATCGAGCCTCAGGGAAATCATTGCGAAAGCGACACAGCTCGAGCCTGACCAACGCTTTCAGAGTGCACGCGAGATCGTGGACAGGCTCGATGCAGCGCGTGACGCGCTACGATCATCCAGCGTTGAGACAACATCGGTGCCTGCACGCGGGCCGGCGCGTATCAGCAGGAAGGTAATTTTTACAGCGGCGATTGTCGCTGCGGTTGCTGCGACCGTGGTGCTCACGCAAAAGCGCTCATCCACACTGGCAAGTGACGCAGGTGATGCGTCAGTCGCTTCAATCGGAGTGCTTCCCTTTGCAAATCGCAGCGGCGACAGGCAGATGGAATATTTCAGCGACGGCCTGACTGATGAGCTCATCTCGGCGCTGTCTCATGTCTCAGGGCTTCAGGTGGCGGGACGCGCGTCGTCATTCTCGCTGAAGTCAAAGAACCTCGACACGCGTGAGGCGGCGAATCGCCTCCAGGTGCAGTATGTCGTCGACGCATCGGTACGCTCCGATGGCTCGCACGTTCGCGTCACATGGCAGCTGATGGACGGAAAATCCGGCAGGGGCATCG
>DASROK010000075.1:0-3989 GCA_035646915.1 Gemmatimonadaceae bacterium | reverse complement strand
ACGATAGGCTTCGAGGTGTGTGTCGATAACTCGTAGTGTTCCGGCAGGCGCCGATATTTTCGCAACGAGCGCGCCCCGTGCTTCATAACTCGAATCGTGCTCCGCAACGGGAAGATGAATCAGCGTATCAGACACTATCGGCCAGCGGGAAAGAATTGCGATTCCGTATTTGCCGCCGTCGTAGTCGATCGCTCTCCCGAACACTCCGTAAAATCCCGTGATCGACCTCAGCCGCGCGACTTGATCGACGCCGCCTGATCGCCGCGTAGCGCTATCGACTTCCTGAAGAAGCACAATGTCTGCTTCTGCGTCTTTCACAATCTGCGCAACCCGGTCGAGATTGCTCACGCGTCGGGCATCAGTTCCCGCATGGGTGTTGTAAACGAGCACGCGGATTGGCTCTGTCGCCGGGTGGCCGCCGGTGGCGCATGCGCCAATCAGCAGTGCAGAACAGAGCAGAACCGCGCGCGCCGGATCGCCGCTTCTCATGTGGGGGGAAGCTACGTCCATCTCCGGCGGGTGGAAATTGACTCTTTCGGCAATCGTGACCGGAAAGCAATTTCTTGCCGTTCCTGCGCTCCCCGGCATTCGGGGGCCCGCCGTTTCCCGCCAGAGGAGATTGCCCTCCCCATGATACGACTTAGTCGAAAAAACCTTCTCAGCATTTTCAGCCTCGTCGCGCTCGCCGTCGCAGCACCGTCTTCGGCCGACGCTCAGGCGACATCCACCGTTCGGGGACGAGTCAACGATTCGCGAACCGGCAACCCAATACCATCGGCTCAGGTCTCTGTCGAAGGCACCACGCTCGGCGCTTCGACCGATGCCGCCGGAACATTCTCGATTGCAGGCGTTCCCACAGGAAATCGCACGCTCATTGCGCGCCGGATTGGCTACGCACCGCAGCGAAAACAGGTTGCTGTTGGCACGGCCGCGAACGACGTCACCTTCTCCCTCGAAGTAACGGCGAGCACGCTCGAACAGGTTGTCGTCACCGGTACGGCGACGCCGACAACGGTTCGCGCACTGGGAACCAGTATTGCCAGCGTCGACAACACGCAGATATCCGAAGCGCGTTCGGTGACCGTCGATCAGGCGCTGCAGGGAAAAATTGCCGGAGCGCAAATCACGCAGAATTCCGGCACGCCCGGAGGCGGCGGCCTTTCCGTGCGCCTTCGCGGAACAGGCTCGATCATTTCGGGTTCAGAGCCGCTCTACATCGTCGATGGTGTGATCGTAGACAACAGCTCCGACCAGCTCATCGACTTTGGCGCGAGAAGCAACCCGCAGAATCGTCTCGCGGACCTGGATCCGAATGACATCGAACGGATAGAGGTCGTTCGCGGTGCCGCAGCAGCAGCACTGTATGGATCGCGAGCGAACAACGGCGTAGTTCAGATCTTCACCAAGCGAGGAATATCAGGAGCTCCGCGAATCACTTTCGGCACGCGATATACATCGGAACATCTCGCAAAGCGGCTTGCGCTCAACCTTGCGCCGCTGGACGCAGCTGGAAAGCCTGTGACTCGATACGACTATCAGGACGAGATTTTCCAGACCGGCAACATGAAGGAATCGAATCTTTCGGTCGAGGGCGGAAACGACAGGACAACCTACTACGCAGGCGCGAGCTACTCGGGCGAAGAAGGAATCATCAAGGCGAGCTCCGCAGCGCGCCGCAGTGCGCGCGTTAACCTGTCGCAGAAAGTTCTCGAGCCGCTCAAGCTGAACATCGGTGCGAATTACGTTCGATCAAAGGTCGAGCTCGAGCCCAACGGTGAATCGGGCACCGGTGTCATTACCGCCCTGCTCTTCACCCCGACAACTTTCAGCTTCTTCCCGGTAAACGGGATCTACCCGCAGGCACCAACCGGGAGCGCGTTTGCCAACCCGCTTGCCGTTATCGATACGTGGAAGGCACCGCAGACCACCGATCGCTTCATAGGAAGCATCAACACGGTGTACACGCCATCGGCCAATTTCAACGCCCAGTACACTCTCGGATTCGATGGATATCAACTCGAGGCCGACCAGCTGATCGCTCGTGGCACGCTCGCGTCGGAGCCAACAGGGCGCTCGACCGCGATCATTCGCAATTCGAAGATCGTGAACAATGACGGTGTTGCGACTTACACGGCGAATCCAGGTGAGGACCTTCAGCTCGGCACCTCGCTTGGGTTCAACTACACGACCCAGTTCATTTCCACCACAACGGCGACCGCGAAAGATCTGCTTCCAACAGGCCAGCTCGTGAGCGCGGGCGCTGTTCCGGGTGCAACTCAAAGCCGCTTCGATCTCGTTACGCTCGGTTACTACGGCCAGCAGACAGTGGCGTGGAGGGACAGACTCTATCTCACCGGTGCTATTCGCCGCGACGCCTCGTCGACATTCGGTTCCTCGCAACGGTGGCAGTGGTATCCGAAACTCTCCGCATCGTACGTGATTTCGGATGAGCCGTGGTTCAGCAGTTCAGCGATAGGCAGGCCGTTCAGCTCGCTCCGATTCCGAAGCGCGCTTGGCTACGCCGGCAATCAGCCGTCGCTGGCAAATGCGTATGCCAGTCTCGACGCGTACGGAAAGGTGGTCAACAACGATCACGTCGGTGTTGTGAACAGCCTGACGCTCGGCAACGATTCACTGCGCCCCGAGCGCCAGCGTGAGATCGAGTTCGGCGCCGACATGGGGTTCTGGCAGGATCGCATCAATCTCGAAGCGACAGTTTATTCGAAGAAAGTCACCGACGCCCTTCTGCCTCGTCCCCTACCGACCAGCAGCGGATACACGAGAAAGTTCGACAACATCGGAGAAATCTCCAACAAGGGCTTCGAGCTCCTGGCAAGAACGCGCAACATCAGTCGCTCCAACCTGCGGTGGACCAGCACAGTTACATACAGCAGAAACAGGAACAAGCTCGACAAGCTCATCGGTGCGCCGTTCACGCTCGGTTATGCGAACCGCGTCGAGCAGGGACAACCGATTGGATACTTCTACTCCGAGCTGCCACAGTTCAATGCAGACGGGTCGGTTGCCCTCGATGCTGCAGGACTGATCGTGAGAAGCCCTGTCGCGACGCGCGTATCGGGTAAGGTCGGTGACCCAAATCCCAAATGGCTCGGGTCATTCCTGAACGAGATTCAAATCGGCAAGCGACTGCAGCTGCGGGCATTGCTCGACGGAAGTTTTGGCGGCGACGTCCTCAACTTCACCAAACGCACGCTCGACACGTTCGGCACAAGTGCTGAAGCAGCGCTCGAGCTCCTGCCGGTTGGAGATCCGAAACGTGTTGCACCCGGTTACGCGAGATCCAAGAGATTCTTCTATGGCTTCTACGCCGAGGACGGGACGTACGTGAAGCTGCGCGAGGTGTCGGCGACGTTTGATATCGCGCCGAACCTCGCCCGCGCCGTGAAAGCCGCGGGACTGGCGATCACAGTCTCCGGACGGAATCTGCATACGTGGACCGACTACACCGGATTCGATCCGGAGATGAACTTGTTCGGCCAGCTCACGGTCGAGCGCGGCAACGACTTCGGAACGTATCCAATTCCGAGACAGTACTCGATCGGCCTCCGGGCTACCTACTGAGACATCCGACAATGACAAATAAATCCCGATACGCATTTATCGTTGCCGCTGCCGCTGTACTTGCCGGCTGCAATCTCGACAAGACCAACCCGAACGCTCCAGACCAGGGAACAATTTTCGCCAGTCGTGACGGCATTGTCGCCCTTGCCGTCGGGCTTCAGGCACGCTATGCGAGCGGCATGGCGTATTTCATCTATCCCAGCGGTTTGATTTCCGACGAGCTCGGCACGCCGAACGGTGCGCTGCAATCGTACAAGGACGCGGAAGTCGGCGCGCTCGCCGATACGTACGGAGCGGTCGAGGATCCGTGGCAGACGCACTACCAGACCATCAAGAGTGCCGACGACCTCATCGCCAACGCCGCTGGTGTCGACCTCGGCGACCAGACACTCTCCGGAATCCTGTCG
>DASROK010000074.1:0-5902 GCA_035646915.1 Gemmatimonadaceae bacterium | reverse complement strand
GTGCAGACTGCGCCGGTGTTTCAGGCACGCAAACAATCAAAGCTCAAGACATTCCTCCCATGGGGAATTGCAGCGGCGGCACTGCTGCTCGCAGTAGCAGGATGGTCGATGCGTCCGCGCGCTGACGACGAGAATCGAAGCCCTGTGCGATTCATGCTGAGCCTCGCCGATCAGTCGGCCGTTGTGCAGATCACTGGATCTCCGTTCGCAATATCCACAGATGGAAAAACTGTCGCCTTCATAGGCGATCGACAGTCAGGCGGGTCAGTGCTCAATGTCCGAGCGATGAGTGATCTCCGTTCACGCGAGCTGCCTGGAACTGAAAACGTATCACAGCCAACGTTTTCTCCAGACGGAAAATGGATCGCGTTTTACGCCAACGGCGAACTACGAAAGACTGCGATAGAGGGCGGAACATCGATCAGGCTCGCCAGTCTCCTGAACGTAAACGGCATAAGCTGGGGAACTCAGGACCAGATCATCGTCTCATCCGACGATAACATCGTAGGAGTTCCTGCAGCCGGTGGCGCTCCCCGTGTTATATCACGGCCTGACACCTCACTGAATGAAAGTGGAAAGCGGTGGCCGCTCGCACTTCCCGACGGAAAAACCATTCTTTATACGAGCTTTCCTTCCGGAGCATCCACAACCGGAAGAAAGATTGGGATACTCACAATCGATGACTCTAAATCACGACTGACGGACATTCTCGGAACCGATCCGCTAGGCATCATTGACGGTTATCTCATCTTCTGCAACATCGACATCGGATTGATGGCGGTGAAATTCGATCCGCGGAGCGGTAAGAGCTCCGGCGAACCTGTCACAGTGCTCGACGGTGCCCTGATTGGAGGAGGAGGCGCATTCAAGGGAGCGATGTCGACGAGTGGATCGGTACTTTATCTCTCAGGAAATTCGCAGACCCAGCTCACGCTCGTAGGCAGCGGAGGCGAACGCCTGCTTCGCCCAGGTGATGACGTGTACACCCATCCGCGATTCTCGCCCGATGGAAAGAAAGTCGCCATGTCGATTGGCTCCGCTGCGCAACGCGACATCTGGATATACGAGATCGCATCGGGAACCATGCAGAAGGTCTCGAACGCGGGCACAATCAATGAGCGCCCCGAATGGACTCCCGACGGCTCACGCGTCCTTTATCGGTCCAATCGTGATTCAATGGATGCAATGTGGTGGCAGCCCGCGGACATGAGCGGACCTGCAACCCTGTTGCAGAAAGTCGACAAGAAGCAGGGAGTATGGGAAGCAGTGATATCTCCCGACAGCAAGTACATGATCGTACGAATCGATGGAACGGTGGGTGCACGCGAGGATTTGTACTATCGCTCACTCTCTGGTGATACTGCGCTCAAGCCATTCGTAACGTCGCCCTTTCTCGAGGCAGCACCGCGATTCTCGCCAGACGGGAAATGGGTCGCGTACACGTCGAGTCAAAGCGGCGCCTCGCAGGTATACGTAACTCCCTTTCCCGGACCGGGCGGGCGAAACCTTATCTCAATCGGAGGCGGCGCAGTCTCTCCGGTGTGGACGCGCGACGGGAAGCACCTTCTCTACTCGACGGGCTCGCAGCTCATTGAGGCAACGCTGAGCTTTGAGCCGACATTTTCCGTTGTGTCGCGGAAGGTCGTGTACTCGGGCTCTTTTGTAACAACATCTATTCACGCGAACTTCGACGTCGCGCCATCGCAGACTGAGTATCTCGTACTCAAGAACCAATTCGATAATTCCGAAGTCATCATGATCTACGACTGGAAATACGAGCTGCTGTCACGATTGAAAGAAGCGACGACTAAACATTAAGACACGAGCACGACAACCTATGCCTTCTTTTTATTGTAAGCTCAACGCTCCTCGATCCAGTTTTCTGCAGGACATGTCAGCAGATGAAGCGCAGGTCATGAAGGAGCACGCGGAATATTGGCGCGAATTTGTCGCAAAAGGGAATGTCGTTGCGTTCGGTCTCGTGGCCGATCCAGCTGGCGCCTTCGGGGTTGGACTAGTCGAGTTCGATGCGCGTAGGCGTGGCCGAGGCTGATTCGGCATCCTTTTTCTGTGTCAGGAGCCTGAGCGATGCCGCGCGAGCATCTGCATAAAACGTGGATCCTGCCGGAACTTTGCGATCGCCGGATCCCAGGTGAGAAGGCCAACTGAAACCTCTCCCGGCATACTCAGCGCTTTATCGAAATTCGCGATTGCCCCATCGATATCGCCAAGCAAAAGCTCGGTGAACGCGGCGTTCGTAAATATGAGACCTGCGCGATATGGATCTACACTCATCGGCGCCTGAGCCATTGCCTTGCGTATAGCCTCTACCGCCGCGTCTTTCTTGCCCACGGCCGCGTATCCAGCTGCGAGAGAGCAAAGGGTTTCAGCATCGAATGTGGAATTTGTGAGTAGCTGCGAAGCAGCAGCGATAATGCCCTTACCTGCCGCAATCCGCATCGCGGTGTCATTCTCGAGCATCGCGAGAGTGAGCCTGCCGCCGTAATAACCCAGCCGAGCGCCGGGCTGTTCAGGTGTCGATGCTGCGCGAACGTACGCGTACAGCTGAGGATCGGCTCGAGCGACGGAGATCCAGTTAAAAAGAAGGCCCTCAAAGTTGCTGGTGGATAAGTTCGGTCGCGAGCGTCGAAGAACAGCGACGGCGCTATCCGTGTTCTGCAGCTTGGCCAGGTAAAGGCTGATGAGCTGGTCTATTCCATATGCCTGGGAAGGATCGATAGAGACGGCCTTTCGCGAAATCTCTATGGCTTCATCGAATCTGCGCATCGCTCTCAGTGTGTTGACCAGGTCCGTGAGAGCTTCGTAATCCCGCGGCTCGAGCTCAACCGCGCGCTTCATGTCAGCAAGCGCCAGATCCCAGTTGTTCTGTCGCCGTTCTACCTGGCCCTTTCGTTGAATGGCGCTCGCGTCATTCGGTGACAATCGCTGAGCAACCTCAAACTCCTTCAGTGCATTAGCGAAATCGCGCTTACCGTGATAGTAGTAATTCCCGAGTGCATCATGAGCTGCAGCAAGCTCGGGCTGAAGTTGAACTGCCTTGTTCGCCGCAACCTTCGCCATCTCGATGCGCTTTGTGGATGGATCACCACCAAACCACAGCGCATTGACGTGTGCATCCGCGAGCGCAGCGAAACCCAAAGCAAACTTCGGATCCAGATCCACTGCCTGTTGAAGAAGCTCTGCAGCGCGCACGTTGTCAGGTCCAGATACAGACTTGACAAGCTCCTTGCCTCGCAAATAAAGGTCATATGCTTCAACATTCTGCGTCGGGAGCTGTGCAAGCGATTGTTGTTCAGATCTGGTGAGCTTCAGCTTGAGCGCGTCCGCGACTTTCGCCGCGACTTTCGACTGAATCTCGAATACGCCAGTCGCTTCATCTTCATACGGCTCGGACCAAACCTGTGTACCATCATCGGCGCGCAGAAGCGCAGGACTTATTCGTACACGGGAATGCCCTGGTTGCGATCTATCCCATCGAACACTGCCAGTAAGAACGTATTTGACACCCAGCTCCTGCCCAATCTGGCGAACAGGTTTTGAAGTGTTCGCGTAGCTTCGCACACTCTGGCGGCCGATGATTCGCAATCCGGCGAGCTCGCCAAGCCGGCTGGAGATTTCCTCTGTCATCCCATCGGCGAAATAAGCGTCGTCGGATTTACCGAGATTCTCAAAAGGAAGAACAGCGAGTGATGGAATGTTGTTCGATGCTGCGCTCTCACTCGATATGAAGTTCGATCGCGATCGAATCCAGAAAGCGGCGACACCAATGATTGCGACAGCGACGACAGATCCAATTACAATGCGGTGGCGGTTGCTGACTGGGGTGGAATTGCCTGAGACTCGCGCGCCATATGGGATAGTGCCGGCACTGGGAGTCACTGTCGCCTCGAGAGCATCGAGCAGATCCTTGGCGGACTGCGGTCGATCCGCTGGACGCTTCTCCAGCGCTCGCATGATGAGATCCGATAACGCAGGTGGTACAGATGGGCGAAGCTGACTGAGCGATACGGGGTTTTCGGTAGCCTGTGCTGCCAGCATTGCCTGCGCCGATCGGGATTCGAACAGCTGATGTCCGCACAACATCTCATACGCCATCGCGCCAACTGAATAGATGTCGGACCGATGATCTGTCGCAGGGTCAGCCGTTGCCTGCTCGGGCGACATGTACGCCGGTGTGCCGAGTGCTACGCCAAGCGATGTTATGCCCGAGCCGGCGTCAGCAGATGCGCTGAGTGCTTTTGCAACTCCGAAATCAGCGACGACTGCATGATTGCCAGTAAGAAGAACGTTGTCCGGCTTGATGTCCCTGTGCACAACGCCATGTTCATGCGCATAAGCGAGCGCACTCAAAACATCGCGCAGAATCTTTACAGCTTCATTGATTGGCAGCTCACCACTTCGACTGAGTCTCGCGCGAAGTGACTCTCCCTCGATGAAGGGCATAGTATAGTAGGGGAGTCCGTCGGCAACTCCCGCCGAATGAACCGGAACGATATGCGGATGCTGCAATCTCGCGGCGAGCTGGATTTCCCGGCGAAATCGTTCGAGGTTCACGCTTGCTGCCAGGTCACTCGGCAGGACCTTGATTACGACTCGCCGGCCGAGAGAGGTCTCCTCGGCCAGGAACACACGCGACATGCCACCACCGCCCAACTCACGCTCGACCGTGTAAGTGCCGGACAGTGTCCGCTGAAGCTGTTCCTTAAGATCGTCCACGGCTATCGCTCGACATCGGGCAAGTTCATTTGACGGAGTAAGGCTGCAAATCGCGGGTTTCCATGATACTTGCGAAACCATGGCTGAGTAGCGATTGCATACATCCAATCCGAGTGCATCTCTGCTGCCCGCTCGAGCTCTGCGAGCGCTGTATCATCTTCATCGAATGACGCGTGCGCCATCGCTGCGTACATCGGATCGAGGTCCTGCATCATCGGGCCGAGCATAGCTCGAGCTTCGTCAAGTCGCCCAGCGTGAGCAAGGCTCGTGGCTAACGCGGCGACAGTTACCGGAAGTTGTTTGGACAGGTCTGCACCAACCCGTCCGCTTGCTATTGCTTCCTCATGAAACCCGAGGATTGAAAGCGTGGCACCGAGAAATACATGAGCGCGCACGAAGCTCGGATCTTTCTCGATCACCCGCCTGAATTCCACTACCGCGTCCTCGTTGCGGCCTGCAAGAAAATGAATGATGCCGAGGTTCATTCGCGGCAATACCGATATCGGATTTAGATCGATCGCGCGCATTGCAATCGGCACTGCTTCTTCGTCCCTTCCAATGCCGGCATAAAATGCGGAGAGCCATCGGTGAGCCGTCTCGTGGCTCGGGTTGAGCTCAATGGCGCGGCTAAGCTCGCGTATCGCGCCTTCCCAATCCCATTCCCAGTTGAGCTTCGTAAAACCAATCGAGGCATGCGCGTCCGCGGATGATGGATCGAGCTCGATCGCACGACGCGCTGCAGTGACAGCCTGCGGGAACATCTCTGCCGAAGTCGCGAACTGCCACGACGCGAGGAGTGCCGACGCATCGGCAATACCAGAGTAAGCCGGCGCGTACAATGGGTCGAGCGCGGCAGCCTGCCGAAACAGATCGAGCGCTCGCTGCATCTCGCCCTGAGTACGCTTGTTCCAGTGATGGCGTCCGAGCAAATAAAGATCATATGCCTCGAGCGATTGCGGTTGTGCAATCGCCACCGGTTTCTGCAGGCGACCGAGCTCGAGAGTCGCGGTGATCGTCTCAACGATCGCACGAGTGATTTCGTCCTGAACCGCAAAAATGTCCTCGAGCCCGCGCTCATAGGTCTCAGACCACACTGTCGAGTCCTCTGCTACACCGACGAGCCGTGCACTTACTCGCAAGCGGTTGAGTGCGCGGCGCACACTCG
>DASROK010000073.1:0-3827 GCA_035646915.1 Gemmatimonadaceae bacterium | reverse complement strand
CGTTCCGTTACGGTCCAGCACTCCCACCGTCCCGAAGTCGACTCCGATCGGAACCGTCCGTCGCGTTCCGAACAGCTCAATCATCTGCGTGGGAGTTGCCGAGGTCGCCAGATCCCAGTCTAGATGGGGATGACCGAGCAGTGCATCACGAATGGCGCCGCCCACGCACCACGTCTCGAATCCCGCACGTTCGAGCGTGCCGGCGATCTTGAGAATTGCCCTGGGAGGAGAAAGTCGCGACGGCAATCAATTGTCCCGGAACATGTCGCGAACGGCATCCATCTTCATTCCAGCGCCAAGCGCGAGCATGAGGTCGATGCGCGCCTGCTGCGCCCGGCGTGATCCGCCAAAGATTGCGCCGATTTCCTCGAGCCGCTTCCCTCCTCCGACGTATCCGTAAGTGTGGCCGACACGTCCGCCCTGAGTTCGCGATGTAAGCACAACGGGTTTCTCGTCCGTTATCCATCGCTGGATCGCAGGCACGAGCGCAGGCGGAACGTTTCCACGCCCCATCGCCGCGATGACAACTCCCTTCGCGCATTCTCGCGACGCATCGAGCAGACGCGCGTCTGATCCTGCCGCGACGAAGATGATGTCAACAGGTGTAGCAAGATCAGTTGGCCGGACGATCGGCGGCATCGGAGGCATTTCACGATGCACCACCAGCTCACCTTCATCGAGAACTCCAAGCGGACCAAACCCGGGGCTCTCGAAAGCGTCGAGCAGATGCGTGTTGGTTTTGGTTGCATCCAGCGCAGCGAATATCTGCCCGCTGATGACAACCATTGCACCGAATCGCCGGGTTATCGGGCTTGCCGCAACTCTGACCGCCTCGAGGAGATTTGCCGGTCCGTCCCAGCCAAGATCGCTGACTGTGCGCATTGCTCCGGTGAATACGATCGGTTTTTCCGCCGGAAGCGAGCGCGCGACGAGATATGCAGATTCCTCGAGCGTGTCGGTGCCATGAGTGACGACAACTCCAGTCACTTCAGGTCGAGCGAGATGTTCACGAATGCGATTGCGCAGCTCCCACATACGCTCGACTGTCATGTGCGGGCCGGGATAAGAGCCCCACTCTTCAGTCTCGACACCGGTAACGTCGTTGATTCCCTTCGTCGCCTCGAGGATGTCTTTCGCGTTGAGCGAAGGAACCGTTCCCGATACGTCGTTTCGCATCGCGATGGTCCCGCCCGTGAACAAGATTACAATCACCGCGAGGATCCAAGTTTCTGAATCGCAGCTTCTGATACTTGCTCAACCGTCCTGGCTTCGGCTGCGGCCTCCATTGCGTACGTGATCAACGCATCAGCTGCGAGCAGGTCCGGCGCGGCGGTGCGATCCTCTCCGATGTTGGAGAGGATCTCGAGCCCGCACTTAAGGAGAGCGTAAGGAAGCTCATTGTCCGTTGCCGATGAATCGCCAACCACTTCGTTGAGGCGTGCGCTGAGCTCGCTCGGCGGCGCAGGAGTGCGCGACGCGAGCCAGTCACTCAAACGGATTGACTCGACGCGGTCGCTCACCTTTCAGCGTGCGAGATGAGCCTGCACCACGCCTGGTACTGCAGCGAGCGCATCGGCAAGCTTTGCTGCATCGGGAATCCCGGCCTGCGCCATGTGAGGCTTGCCACCACCGCGACCGCCTGCAACTGCAGCCACATCGCGAATCAGCGTATCCGCCCGCAGCCCCTTCTCGCGAAGATCATCGGTCACGATTCCAAGCAGAGAATTCTTTCCATCCTCGAATGAAGCTGAAAGAACAGCAACCCCGCTTCCGATTTTTTCGCGGACTGCGTCGCCGAGTGACTGCAGGGACTTCATGTCCATCGCGGGCACCTGAGCTGCGATCACTCTCACTCCATCCACACTAGTTGCGCGCTCGATGAGCTGCTGAACACCACTCGCGCCGCCGGATTTCACTGCCTCGTCGAGCTTTCTCTCGAGCTGACGCCGCTCGTCGAGCACAGACTGCAGCCGCCTGGTGACTGATGCCGGGTTTGCGCGCAGCATGTCCGCGACTGTCTCGAGAGTCTTTCTTCGTTCGCTCACGAGATCATAAGCACGAGGTCCGGTAACTGCCTCGATGCGCCTTACACCGGCAGCGATACCCGTCTCGCTCACAATCTGAAAAAGCGTGATCTCGGCAGTGTTTCGAACGTGAGTTCCGCCGCACAGTTCGGCGGAGATTTCGGGAATTGTCACGACTCTCACGATGTCGCCGTATTTCTCGCCAAACAGTGACATCGCGCCGCTCGCTTTTGCTTCTGCAAGTGGCTTCTCGCGAATGTCGAGTGGAATCGCAGCCATGATTCCGCGATTGACGATGTCCTCGATCTTCTCGAGCTCCTCATCGGTCAACGGGCCGTGATGATTGAAGTCGAAGCGAAGTCTGTCAGGCGCAACGAGGGAGCCGGCCTGATGAACGTGATCGCCAAGAATTGCTCTCAATGCGGCGTGCAGCAGGTGCGTGGCGGTGTGGTTGCGTTCAGTATCGAGACGAACATCGCGCGGAACAGTCGCTCTCACCTTGCCTGCCCTTACAATACCTTCTGCTTTGCCTATCGCGGTGGGCTTTCCGTCAATCTTCCGCATCTCATCGACGTCGACTTTCCATCCTTCCCCGACAATCGTGCCGCGATCGGATATCTGTCCGCCCGATTCGACGTAGAACGGAGACTCGCGCAGCATCACGGCGACGCGTCCTTCGGGAAGCTCGCGAATCGCAGTGACTTCCGTTTCCAACTCGATCCGGTCGTAGCCCACAAAATTGACAGGCTCGCTGGAGATCCAGCTCGTATCGGAGAAATCCTCAGTCGACATTCCAATCTTCTTCGACTTGCGTTCCTGCTGCGACTGCGTGCGCTGTGCAGCGAGCGCGGTCTCGAAGCCGGGGATGTCGACGGTGTAACCGCGCTCGCGGGCCATCAGCTCCGTCAGGTCGATCGGGAAACCGAACGTGTCATAAAGCCGGAACGCATCTTCGCCGGACACAGTTCCCTTCACAGCCACTGATCCCTCAGTGGTGTTCTCGGGAGCGATCTCATCGAAGCGATGCATGCCGCCATCGATAGTCGACAGGAACCGCTGCTCTTCGGCGCGCGTTGTGTCGATGATGTGCTTCTCGCGCTCGCGAAGCTCGGGATACACGTCGCCGAGTGTGTCGATTACTGTCTGGACGACGTCGACGAGTGTTGGTGTTGCGCGGCCGAGCAGCCACGCGTGCCGCACAGCGCGACGGAGAATTCTGCGCAGCACATAACCGCGTCCTTCGTTCGACGGAAACACGCCATCGGCAAGGAGGAACGCGACTGACCGTGAATGATCGGCAATGACGCGGAACGAAGCCGGATCAGCGTGCACGCGATTGCCCTGCTTGACCGCGGGCGAATGCGCACCGTCTTTCGACGGGCCGAGCTCGTACCAGTAGGGCTCTCTTACCTGGCTGCCGCGATAGGGAATCCCGGTGATCTCCTCGATGCGCTGTATCAGCGCAGCGAACACGTCGGTATGAAAGCTGTTCCAGACGCGCTGCTTTACGCCCGAAACGCGCTCGAGTCCCATGCCCGTATCGACTGACGGCTTGGGCAATGGAATGAGCGTTCCGTCTTCCTGCCGGTCGAACTGCATGAACACAAGATTCCAGATCTCGATAAACCGATCGTTTTCGGTGCCTTCGATGAATGCTTCTTTGGAAAACTCAGTGCGGTCCAGCTCGGCCCATTCACCCGTCGCATCTTCAGGAAGACGCCAGTCGTCCGCGAAGTATGCGAGATCGACGAAGATCTCCGAGCACGGACCGCACGGCCCCGTATCGGCCATCTGCCAGAAGTT
>DASROK010000072.1:0-9865 GCA_035646915.1 Gemmatimonadaceae bacterium | reverse complement strand
CTGCTGGAGTCATCCGATGTGATCAATCGGGCGTGGAAGCTCAGGTCGAGTACGAGCCGTTCATCGGGATGAGCGAAAAGAAAGTCCTTCTCATAAGTCTCGCATTCCCGCCGACACCGCAGGTCGGCGCTTTAAGAGTCGCCAAGCTTGCTCACTATCTCCCTCAGGCAGGGTGGACGCCGATAGTGCTCACGCTTCCCCAGAGCAGCTATACGTCCATCCGCGATCCCGCCACCGGAACACCACTCAAGGCGCTCAGCTATTACCGGAGGCCGGAGAAGACCTACGAAGTTTCCGCGGTGAACCCATTCCGATTCGCTTCGGAGATGAGGAAGAATCTCTCGCGTGCATCATCATCGAGCCCATCGGCATCTCAGGAGAATCCATCTCGCGAGATCGAGCCGGCAAAACCCCATTGGCGTTTCCGGCTTGGAACTGCGCTGCGACACGTGCTCGTTCCCGATGAGTATGCGCACTGGGTTCTGCGCGCGACGTCCAGGGGGCGCGAGATCATCGAGACGGAAAGACCGGATGCGATCTGGGCATTCTATCCGCATGCATCGAATCTCCTTGCAGGCTATGCGCTGAGCCGAAGCTCAGGCTTGCCGTTGCTGCTCGACTTCAGGGATCCATGGACGGGGTTCATCAGCTGGGGAGATGTTCCGAAATGGAGACACTTGATCGACGAGAGTCTCGAGCGGCGCATTCTCGATCATGCGCGCGTTATCACTGTTGTGAACGAGGGAGTTGCAGACGACATCACTCGTAAAGTTCCGGCTGCAAAGAACAAGATCAGGGAGCTTCCTCAGGGAATAGACTTCGCTGAGGCAGCGGCTATCACCCGCACTGAACCGCAGCGCCAGGATCGAGTACTCCGCATCGGCTACGGCGGAACGCTCTCACGCAACCTCGGCGATCCTGAACGATTCCTGAACGCGCTCAGTAGAATTCTGTCGCGAGGAAAAGTTGACCGGTCATGTGTGAGAGTCATCTTCGTCGGTCATTCAACGCTCGATCTCAAATCGATGATCGAGAAAGCCGGGCTAGGCGACGTTGTCGAGACACACGGGCACCGCGAGCGATACGAAGCACTGGGAATGCTGAGTGAGTGCGACCAGCTCCTCCTCATCAATGAGCGTCCGGGGAAAGTCTGGATCACGGGAAAAATATGGGATTATCTCACGCTCAGGCTTCCGATTTTCGCGCTTGTCGACCCCGAGTCAGCGGCAGCAAAACTCATTGAGTCGACAGGAACCGGCAGAATCGCGCCGCCGTGGGATGACCATGCAATCGAGGCGGAGCTCGAGCGGACCATTCAGGGATTCAACGCGCACGGGTCGCTCAGCTTCACTCCGAATGAAAGCGTTCTCGAGAACTACTCGATGAGCTCGGTAGCGCGCAAAGCCGCAAACATTCTCGCTTCATCGTAGAGAATGAAAATTCTCCACGTCACCGACACTGGGGCCGCGGTGCCTGGTGGCAGAGAGACTCACATCGCGCGGTTTGCCGCGAACAGCACCAGGCTCGGACATGAGAACGCCGTGGCAACCCTCGCGGATCTGGAGGCGAGCCGGTTCGAGCCGGATGAAGTTCTTCTGCATTCCCGGGACGCGTGGGGCGCGGCTCCTCACATACGCCGCCGGTTCCCGTCAAGCCGCCTTCTGGCCTGGGTCCACGATCAAAGTTTTGTCTGCGCCGCATCGATATCCTGGTTCCGAAAAACGCAGCAGGAATGCTGGCTTCCCCTCGGCACACATTGCGTGACCAATGCGTACACGCGCCACTGCAACGCGCGCCGGCCAGATCGAAACATCGGGAACTGCCTGAAAGTGAAAAGCTCGCTCGATGGTATGCCGGCTTTGGATGGAATCATTGTCGCATCGGAATACATGAAGAAAAGGCTGGTGTCAGGCAGAGTTCCAGAGTCACTGCTTCATGTACTTCCCTATTTCGTCGATGATCATGCTTCTCAGCCGCTACGGGCAACCCGGGCGACTCGGCGCGTGCTCTATGTCGGCCGGCTGAATGAGACAAAGGGCGTCGACGTTCTCATCGAAGCGATGGGGCGTCTCCCGCAGGATGTCGAGCTTGTGATTGCCGGCGACGGTTATGTGATGGGCGATTTGAAAGCTCTTGCAGCGAAGTACGATAATCCGCGCGGCCGGATAACCTTCACTGGCCATCTGGCCGATCCCGAAGAAGTAGAGCGAGCCTATCGCTCTGCCGACGTGCTGGCAGTTCCCTCTCTCTGGCCTGAGCCGTTTGGAATGGTCGGGCTGGAGGGGATGATCAACGGTGTAGCCGTTGTCGCGTCCCGTGTTGGGGGAATTTCAGAGTGGCTCAGAGACGGAGACACGGGGTATCTTACCCACCCGGGAAACCCGATCGATCTGGCGGAAAAGCTGCATAGGCTTCTCTCGGATGAAGAGCTCCGCCGCCAGTTCGGAAATCGCGCGTGGAGTGACGTGCGCAGCCGATTTTCCTGGGACAATCACTGGAAGGGATTTCTTGATATCGTGAACATGCCGAGAAGTACGTGAAGCCAGGTCATTCTGCCGTTCCGCTTCGAATCGTTTCAGACGATGAAACTGATTCGACGCTGCGCGCCGCCGACCAGGCTCCGCCGCGCATTGTCTTTCTTTACTCCGAGCCCTCGCCATACATCGTTGCGTGCTGGCGCGAGCTGAAGAAGCGATACGACGCGGAGCTCATGATCTTTCACTGGGACACGAACGCTGCCGCGCCCTTCATTCTCGACATCAATCCGATCGGCACCGCTGTTTCCAGAAAAGGATTGAGCCGGCGAGAAGTTCTCGACCGCGTGCTCGCGTTCAATCCGGATGGATTGTTCATCTCCGGCTGGGCAGACCGCGATTATCTCAGGGTTGCCGCGTCGTGCAAGAAGCTTGGGATTCCGGTGATCCTCGGGCTCGACACTCAGTGGACCGGCAGCCTAAAGCAGAGATTCGGCTGCGCGACCGCGAGATTCTGGCTGCACCCTGCAGTGAACGTCATCTGGACTCCGGGCGAAAGGCAGGCACAGCTCGCGAATCACCTCGGATATCAGGGAAAGAACTGCTGGTACGGCGTTTACTGCTGCGACTGGAGATCGTTCAGCATACCAGACGATGCCGAGCCCGAGCGCGAGGACAGCTTTTTGTTCGTCGGCCGGTATGCAACCGAAAAAGGAATCTCGGATCTGGTCGAGGCTTATTCGATCTACAGGACAAAGGCACAGGACCCATGGCCGCTCTACTGCGCGGGACTCGGGCCTCTCAGCCATCTACTCGGCGAAGTTGCAGGAATTCACGACCTCGGATTTGTGCAGTCTCACGCTCTGCCCACCGTGATGCGGAAGTACGGCGGTGTGTTCATTTTGCCGAGCAGAGTGGAGCCGTGGGGTGTTGTGCTTCAGGAGGCGGCGGCGGCGGAATGCCCGTTGATCTGCTCGAGCGCATGCGGCGCCGGAGTGCATCTGCTTCAGGACGGGCTGAATGGTTTGCGCTTTCAGCAGGCAAATTCAGCGGAGCTGGCAGACTGCATGCTTCGTTTATCGTCTACATCACCGGAGCGTCGCGCGCAGATGGGAAAAGCCAGCGCGCTTCTCGCGCTGCAGTACACTCCAGAGAGATGGGCTCAGACGATAGTCGAGGGAGTCGCGCAGCGAAGGCGCCCTGAGTGACTCGAGGGGACTCATGAGCGCATATCCGAATGTCATGATGCAGCCTGCGCAGCGCGTCACTTCGCGGGGTGGCCCTGCGGCGGAGCGACGTT
Source organism: Gemmatimonadaceae bacterium (assembly GCA_035646915.1). Taxonomy (GTDB): domain Bacteria; phylum Gemmatimonadota; class Gemmatimonadetes; order Gemmatimonadales; family Gemmatimonadaceae; genus UBA4720. The sequence continues at coordinate 6,091 of DASROK010000072.1, read as the reverse complement.
ACGCTGCGCGCGCGCGAATGTGGCTGCTCGGAATGCGTGTCTTTCTGCTTGCTGCGACGCTGACACTCATGTCCTCGCAGACACAGGCATTGGTCGGCAACTCGATCATCGACGCTGCGCGGTGGGGTTTACTCGGGCTGCTCGCGCTGATGGTTGTTGTAAAGCCGCGCGGCCGCCTGGCTTTGCGAAAGCCGCGGCTCGTTGATGGAGTGTTTGGCGCGTTCATCGCATTCGCTGCTGCGTCGACTCTGTACTCAGTGATGCCCCCGCTGACGATTGGAAGAACCATCTCGGCGGTGCTGTTGTATGCCGCGGTGTTCTGGACCGTGTGGTTCTACGCGGACATGGTCGGTGCGACAGAGGTGTCAGACAACATCCTGATGGCCGCCGCGATCATGTTCATTGCAGGCGTGCTCAATGCTGTTGTCGGCAACACGGCGTGGTACGCCCTTCGTTTCCGTGGAGTGTTCGGAAATCCGAATTCCATCGGAATGCTCTCGATCATTTTCCTCCCGCCGGCGGTGGGACGTTTCATTCGGACGAAAAAGGTTTTCCCGCTTCTCCTGATCGCGCTCATTCTCGGCAGTCTCATCCTTTCGGGATCGCGCAACGGCGTCATGACGAGCTCGATTGCGATCATCTACTTTCTCTATCGAATCCGCGCGTGGCGCGCGAGTCTCGTAATCTTCGCCGCTGCAACTGTGGTACTCCTGGTAATGCCGGCGCCCGCTGAAGGCACGGGCGATCAGGATCCTTTCGCACGGCTTACGACTGCGCAGAAGATTTCTACAGGAGGCGGAAGACTCGAAGCGTGGACGGCAGCGATTCCGCTCATTCGCGAGGAGATCGCGCTTGGTCACGGGTTCGGCACTGAAGAGCTGATCTTCAAGGGAAGAACGTTCCGTGTTCACCGCGGCGAGTACGTGCACAATTCGTATCTCGGCATGACTTATCAGCTCGGACTGGTTGGCGCGGGATTGCTGTTCATTCCGCTCATCGGGCTCCTTGTCAGGAGAGCGGTGAGCAAAGCGCCTGTGTCGCTTCAGGAAGCTGTATGTGAAGCAGTTCTCCTTGGCGGATTGATTGCGTCGATGTTCGAGAGCTGGATCTATTCAGCGGGTAATGCTTTTGCGTTTCCGTTCTGGATTTTCGTGATGCTGCTGGTGCGGTCGCGGCGTGCGCTTCCTGATCCAAAGGATCTTCGTCCGAGAGCGCCGACAAAACCGCGCAGAATCATATCGAGCCCGTATCTTGTGAGGCCCGTTCAGCAACCGGTGCGCACGGCCCCACCTATCGGCCGCTTCGATCCTCCCCGATTGACGGGTGACGGCTGATGTGCGGCATCGACGGAGTTTTCTCCAGCTCGACCGCTCGCGCTGAGGTCGAAGCGATGACGGCTTTTCTCCGTCATCGCGGCCCTGATGATTTCGGCATCACCGATCTCTGCACGGCATCCGGCCAGAATGCGGGCGCGTTCGGTCATCGGCGACTCGCAATCATCGATCTATCCAGCGCAGGGCATCAGCCGATGTTCTCTCCGTCGGGGTTGAGCTGCATCACCTACAACGGGGAGATCTACAATTATCAGGCGCTGATGCAGGAGCTGGAGAGCGAAGGCGTCACATTCAAGAGCCACTGCGACACTGAAGTGGTGCTCGCCGGCTTCGAGCTTCACGGGCCCAGCTTTCTTTCGCGTCTACGCGGAATGTTTGCGTTCGCGATATGGAATTCCGCAACGGGCAAAGGCTACCTGGTTCGCGATCGCTTCGGCATCAAGCCGCTGTACGTAACGGAACAGAACGGAACGGTGATGTTTGCGAGCGAGCTTCGCGCGCTTCTCGCAACGGGCCGCGTCGCACGCGTTCTTTCAGCGCCGGCGGTGGCATCATATCTGGCAACCGGGTCGGTCGCCGGACCAATGACCATTGTCGAAGGCGTCTACTGCGTGCCGCCGGGATGCGTTGTCGAAATCTCGAGGAATGGATCGAGCTTTGTGGCCGGCGAGCCGATTCGATTTGCATCGGCATGTGGCTCAGGCCATGAAGAGAGCGGATCGCTTCATCCGCGATCGCACATTCACAAGATCAGAAACGCTCTTCGCGAATCGGTGCGTTATCACCTTGTAAGCGACGTTGCAGTCGCTGTGTTTCTTTCGGGCGGCATCGATTCATCCGCGATTGCGGGACTCGCAAGTGAAGTGTCGACGAAGCCGATCGAAAGCTTCACGGTGACGTTTGCAGAGACTGATTACAGCGAAGCTCAACCCGCACGCGAAGCAGCAAAACGGTTCAACACGAATCATCACGAGATACCGCTCTCAGGCGACGATCTGCTCGGTGCGTTTCCCGATGCATTTGCAGCGATGGATCAGCCGTCACTCGACGGCATGAACACTTTCGTGGTGAGCCGCGCGGTCCGCTCACACGGGTTGAAAGTCGTGCTGTCAGGCCTCGGTGGCGATGAGCTCTTCGGCGGATATCCATCATTCCATCGCGCGGAGATTGTATCTCCGCTGTGGAAGGTCCCTTCCCTGTTCCGCCACATTGGATCTGCTGCCGCCCGCCACATTTCGGATCCGCGAGCACAGCGCATCAGCGAAATGCTCGGCGACAAGTCTCCCGCTCGCGGCGTGTACCGTGCGTCCAGAACCCTGTTCGGGCCGCAACAGGTGATGAAACTCATGTCGATGCCCGCACCAGCGAACGAGCTCCCGGTTGCGGAGATGGAAGGCATCGACACGTCGAACATGTCGCTCATGCAGCTTGTTTCGCTTTACGAGCTCACGGGCTACATGCGCAACACGCTGCTTCGCGACAGCGATGTATTCAGCATGGCACACGGCCTCGAGCTTCGCGTGCCGTTCATCGATGAGCAGGTTGCAAAAGTTGCGCATGATGCAGCGCGGCAGGTACCCAACCCGCACGGTGAGCGGAAACCGTTGCTCGTCGAGGCGGTGAGTGATCTTCTCTCGCCGGACAATATTTCCCGCCCGAAGATGGGCTTCACCCTGCCCTTTGAGCGCTGGATGCGGAACGAGCTGTTCAACGAGATGGAATCCATTCTCGACAGCGAGGGCGCAGGCGCTGTGGGCCTCGACCGGAATGAGGTGAGAAAGGTCTGGCAGTCATTTCAGGACCGTCATGGCGGCATGAACTGGAGCAGGCCATGGGCGCTTTACACGCTCATAAGGTGGGCGCGGCAGAATGAGATTGTCTGGCCCGACAGTAACGTTTCCGTTGCTGGACTCGCCTATGAACCCGTACTAACTTGACCAGTACAGCCTCACCGTCCGCCAGAAGCTGCGGACTATTCCCATCCACACAGTCAATGAGTCTCGATTCACGACTGGCAGTCTTTGCCGCCCCCGTCGGCGCCGCGAGATAACCAGTGGCCGATCTCGTTCCATACCAGCCCGCTCCAGTCGGCCCGCCCGGATATCCGCCGCGGTTCTCGAACCCTGAAGGCTACCCTGAAGTACGGGATACCGAGCTCGGGATCTCGGATTATTTCGCGGTCCTGCGCCGGCAGAAATGGATCGTCCTCGGAGCAATAGCACTTTGCGTTGGTGTCGCGCTGTGGCTCGTGCTCAGTGCGCCACCGCGATACACTGCAAACGCGGTGGTGCGTCTTGCTGACGCGAGAAGAGCGATGACCGGAGGAGAGGAAGGCGGCGCATATGAGCAGGTGCTCGGCCGCGAGACCGACGTTCTCCTGTCGCAGATTCAGGTCATGATGAGCCGGCAGGTCGCGGCAGAAGTGGTGCGCCGTGAAGGGCTGAGATTCGTTCCTTACAGCGATCAGCCGACTGTCGATGAAATGGCGCGCGCCATTGTCGACTCCAGTGCTTCACAGGATACAGTCCGCCTGGATTTCAATGCCGGTGACTATTCGCTCACCGAAGGCGGACAGGTCGCAAGGGCTGCATACGGACAACCTGCATCTCTCAATGGTGTGACAGTAACTGTCAACCGCCGCCCTTCAATACCAACAGCACTGTATCAGGTTGTATCGACTGGAAAGGCCATCGATGCAATGCGTGGCAGCTTCAAGGCAACTCCCCGTCCCAAGACCGATGTGATCGACGTTCAGTTCACGTCGACGAGCCCGCGATATGCGCAGCGCGTCGTCAACTCGATCGTGCAGGCATTCCAGGAGCACAATGCGCTCGGCGCGCAGAAGGCTTCGCGCACTCGCAGAATCTTTCTCGAGGAGCAGCTCAAGCAGACTGACGCGATGCTCCAGCGCGCGATGAATCAGTACAGTGATTATCGTTCTGGTAACCAGGTTTTTTCCTCCAAGGAGAAAGCATCTGCGCAGCAGGCCGGCATTGTCGACGTGGACATGCGCCGCGCCGATCTCAATGCGCAGCGCCGGACATACAACTCGCTTCTGAGTCAGGCACAGCGAGGTGCGGAAGGATCAGATGCAGGACTCAAGGCGCTGGTCTCGTCTCCAGGGATTGCCGCAAATCCTGTAATCCAGCAGCTCTATTCACAGCTGACGTCATTCGAGGCAAGGCGCGACAGTCTCATCTCCAACGGCGCCGCCGGGACGAACCCCGACGTAGTGCGCGCTACTACTCTTGTCAGTCAGACATCCGGCCGGTTGATGGCCGCAGTAAGAAACCAGATCCAGGCGCTCGACGCGCAGATCGATGCGCTCGACGACCTGAAAGCGAAAAGCACAGCGGAAATAGCAGGAGCGCCAAAGGCCGAGACTGAAGAGGCGCGGCTCGGTGAGCAGGTTGCTGCGGTGCAGAGAATGTCGGACAAGCTCCAGGAAGAATATCAGGGCGCGCGAATGGCCGAAGCGGTCGAGGCCGGCCAGGTCGAGATCATCGATCTCGCAGATATTCCCACAGATCCGATATCGGCGGGCAGAACAAAGAAGCTCGCGCTTGGATTGATCATCGGTCTGATAATTGGAATCGGCTCAGCGATCGTGGTCGATGGAATGAACACTTCCATCAGGCGCCGCGACGACATCGAGAAAATTCTCCAGGTACCGGGACTCGCTGTAATTCCGAAGTTCGCGGGTGACAATGGTCACGCTGCAACGCGACTGCTGCCAAAGAAGGCATCGACGCGCAACGGGAAAGGTGCAGCGCGCGCCGCAGGACTTGTGACTGTTCACGACGCGAGATCTTCGGGCGCCGAAGCATACCGTACGCTGCGCACGAATCTGATCTTCTCTCAGGCGGTGCAGACTCTCCGCAGCATTGTAGTCACGAGCGCTGCACCGGGAGAAGGAAAGACAACTACGGCAGCGAACCTCGCAGTCTCGTTTGCGCAGCAGGGTATGCGGGTGCTCATCATCGACTGCGACCTGCGCCGCTCACGTCTTCACAAGATGTTCAGTGTCGCACGCGAGCCGGGAATCACTGAATGCGTCCTGGGCCAGATCGACACCGACACTGCACCGCGCGAGACAGGGGTGACTGGATTGTATGTTCTTCCCTCCGGCCAGCTCCCTCCGAATCCTTCCGAGCTGCTCGGCGGAGAGAGAATGAGAAAGACTTTGACTGCATTCTCCGAAGCATTCGATCTCATTGTTCTCGACACTCCGCCGCTCCTCGCCGCGTCAGACGCAGCAATTCTGTCTACGCTTGCCGATGGAGTAGTTCTCGTAGTCCGCGCAGGCGTGACTGAAGCAGAAGCAGGCCAGCAGGCGATGCAGCAGCTGATGTCAGTCGGTGCCCGGGTTGTCGGGGCAGTCTTGAACGATCCCGATGCCAAGGTACAGAAGTATGGAGGATATTATTCCTATGACTATGCGAAGGAGTCATAAGCTCGAACGGCGCGCGCCGTTATGTAAGCTTTAGCCGTCCCTTACTCCAGCCTCGCTTCCGAGTCGCCACTACTGTCTTGGCGGGCTCATCAGCGATTCCCCGGACATCGAACCAGTCCTGAATTGCAGGACCAAGAACACGCGCTACTCTTTCCGCGCCGTACGGCCGGTGGCTCACCTCGGAGCGGCACCAGATACTCAATACGTGCGAGACCTGCGCCGGCGATGAGGAAAGTCTGATCGGATAATCGAGCTTCCATCCCCAGTCTACCGGATGGATGTGATCAGACTGTCGCTCTGCGCC
>DASROK010000071.1:0-2500 GCA_035646915.1 Gemmatimonadaceae bacterium | reverse complement strand
CGCTCAACGCCGCCGCCTTGTCGACGTCGCCTCCGGCGAGGGCGACCAGACCGATGTCATAGCGGAGGTGAGCATTCATCGGCGCAAGTGACTCGAGCGCGCTGATTGCCATCGGCGCAAAGAAAGCGGCGCTGTCCTTCTTCCCGTCACTCCACAAGCTCATCACACGATTGAACAATCTGTCCGCGCGCTCCTCGGGTGACATCGACGAAATGTCGGGAGGAACACCGGCCGCCGGCTGCACTTGATCCGCCTCGGAGCTCGTCATCGCTGCCCCGTCATCGCTACCCGACCTGAAGACGATAAGCAGAATCAGTGCGACAATTGCGGCAACGGGCAGCACCCATCGCAACGGGCGCGGTCGTAGCTCCGCGCGCGGGGGAATTCCCTGGACTGACCAGCCGCAGTTATGACAGAACGACGCGTTCGGGAGAAACTTCGCGCCGCAATTGCTGCAGAACTTTGCAGTGGATGTCCTTTCCGTCACGGCGCTGCTTCGCTCCCCGATGCCCGGGTCCATTTCCTGACGAGAAAGATTATCAGAACGAGCCCGCCCGCGATCAGCACAACCGGCAACGCGTAAAGAGCGACGTTCAAACCCTTCATTCGCGGCTCGAGCAGAATCCACTCACCGTATCGCGACACGAAGTAGGATTTGACCTGATCCGGAGTCTGTCCCGATCGCAGGCGATCGCGCACCACTGCACGCATCTGCTGCGCAAGCTCCGACGGTGAATCCTGAATCGATTCTCCCTGACAAACCGGACACCGAAGCGTTGCAGCAACCGCAGCGGTTTGCGCGTCGAGTGCGGAGTCGGTTGCCTGCGCCTCCGTGCGTGTCGCGCTCAAAAGAAGTGCGACAACAATTGTGCAGATCGCTCTGATCAATTGGTTACGCGCAGTGAATCGAGCACACGACTCAAGAGGCTCTCGGTCACCGGCCCAAGCTCCTTGTGCGCTACGCTGCCCCTGGTGTCGATGATGAAAGTCTCGGGCACTCCGTAGATGCCGTAATCGATCGCGGTACGCGACTCATGGTCGAGGACAGCCGGATACGTCATCCCTCCCATCTCATCGATCCATTGCAGACCGGCGTCTGGCTGATCGTTATACAGAATGCCGATGAACTGAACACCGCTGCCGGAATATTTCGTCGCCGCCTGCGAAAGTGCAGCGTGTTCCGCGCGGCACGGCAGACACCACGATGCAAAGAAATTCACCACGACGACCTTGCCGGCGAACTTGCCGAGATGGATGCTGTCTCCGACGGAAGGGCTGTTCGATCCGGTACCGGGAGAAAAAACAGCAAGCGCAAACGGTGGTGCCTGATGACCGGGCAGCGGCGATGGAATCTCCGCCGGATTGCGAGTGAATCCGAACGCGAACAATGCGACCAGCGGCACTGCCGCCATGACAGCGATGGCGGCGCGTTTCCAGTTCACAATACGGGCTCGAGGTTCGGCGCCGGAGTCTCCCGCGGAACAGTCACATAGCTCGTGACCATCTCGCGCCTCGTCCTGCGTCCATATGTCATTCCAATTACTGCACCAATAACTACGACGAGGCCTCCGAACCAAATCCACGGAACGAGCGGCTCGACGATCACCTTCACGGTTGCATGAGCGCCTTTGGAGTCGAATGCCATCAGGTTGGCGTAGAGATCGCCTCTTATGCTGCTGCTCACGTCCGGCGTCGGCACCGGCTGATCCGACACCCTGTAGTAGTTCATTCGCGGCTCGATCGTTCCCGTCGCTACTCCATTCTTTCCGACGATCTCGAGCGTTGCACCAATGACCGATCGCTGTGGCTCCTCGCGTCCCCAAACTCCCTTGAGCCGCACAGTTCTTCCTGCAACAGTCATCGTCTGTCCGGGAACGAGCGTTGCTTCACGCTCGGTACGAAAGGTTGCAGACGCTGTGATGCCTATCGCTACGAGCAGTGCACCAATGTGCGCAACATATCCACCGTAGCGTCGGCCATTGCCTCGCAGAAGCCGTACAAAAGCAACGGGCCAGCTTTCACCATGCGCGCGACGTCGCGCACCCATGCCGATCCAGAACTCACGGAGGTTTGACATTGCCGCATATCCGACAAACGCAAATGCAAGGATGGCATACACACTTCGGGTGCCTGCGACCAATGCAATGATCGTCGTCACAGCGGCACCAATCAGCGGCGACGTAAGACGTCTTCGCGCTTCTTCCCACGTAGTGCTTCCCCATGGCAGCGCAGGACCTACACCCATCAGAAAAATGAGAGCGGTCATCGCAGGAACTGCCATGCGATTGAAGAAGGGCTCACCAACACTCACCTTCACCCCGCGAATCGCTTCTGCAACGAGAGGATAGAGCGTTCCCACCAGGACAGTCAGCATCACTGCCGTGAGAAAGAGGTTGTTAAGAAGAAAAATCGTTTCACGCGAGGCCGCCCCGCCGAGACTCCCCCTGGTGCGAATTCGGTCGGAATGGCCAGCAACAAGAATGAGAGTCGTCATGAGCAC
>DASROK010000070.1:0-2541 GCA_035646915.1 Gemmatimonadaceae bacterium | reverse complement strand
ACCAGTCTGGGGCACGCACGCAAGAAATAGAATCAGCCGAGCTTCGGGACGACGCCACCTGAGCAGATTGAGCAGGACGAGAAATCCGCCGAGTCGGCCGAAAGGAATTATTACGTGGGCAGCTCTTACCTTTGCGATCCAGTCAAGCGGCCATCCCGGCATGAGGAAAAGGCTTATGACCAGAAGAATCGCACCGCCAGCGAGTGCACTCACCAGCAGTCTTCGGGAATCCGATGCGAGGGCAATCGCAGCCCCGAGATTGGGTTTAGCTGCGAGAACGAAGCCGAGCCACGGCAAGCAAAACGCCGCTGAGAAAAGCGGCGACCATTGGGCTGCCCGTGCTGAAACGATGAAGGCGGAGGAGGGAAACAGAAACAGCAAGTCCCACCCTTTCGCGGTTACAGCGTATGCAAGAAGTGCTGTCGAGATCCAGACGAAGGCGGCGGCGGCGATAAATTCCGGCAGCCACGACAACGGGATTGCGAGCACCATCGCCGTTCCAGGATAAAGCTCGGCCCAGTCCCAGTTATACGTCAGGCCCGGACCAACCAGGGGGTATGGATTTATCCCGTGGAGGAAGCTCTTCGCTCCAAACCACACAATTCCCAAATCGGTCGGTCTTGTCGGGAGTCGTACGTGCTCGGCAAGCGGGAATAGCGCCGCAAGCGTCGCAATGATGACCGCGACAGTGAGGCGAGCGCGCAATGACGGCTGGCTCATCGTGCCGCGGAACATACCACCCAATTCTTACGATGTCCTTAACAAAAATGTTAAGAAAGCGTTACTGGGTTTAGCGAGGCGCATGCCGTGTGTGGTTGTATCTTGCCTGCCCGCAGTAAACACAAACCTTCTCACTTTTTTTGCGAGGCGCGCATGCGCTCACTCACCAGCAAGGTTGGACAGTTCTTTTCCGACGAGGACGGAGCAGCGCTTGCCGAATACGGAATTCTCGTCGCATTCATTGCGATTGTAGCGATTACGGCAGTGACGTTCTTCGGAAGCAAGATCTCCGCAAAGTTCTCACAGCTCGGGACGACATTCTCCTGAGTCGCGGCTGCTTGAATCGAAAACGGCGCCAGCGTTTGTAACTGCTGGCGCCGTTTTCATTTTGCGTCATTTCAACTTGTCGAGCGGTTCCCGACACTTTGTAATGAGCGCCTGAGCCTCGCCGACTGTCGGCGCCTCTGCAATCACACGAACAATCGGCTCGGTGCCCGACGGACGAACGTGTACCCATCGATCGGGCCAGGTAAGGCGCAATCCATCCTGCGTATCGATTTCCGCGTCAGAGAACGCGTTCTTCATCGAAGCGTACACAGTATCCAGCGGCGCCGACGGTCGATTCAGCTTGTCCTTCACAATCGAATATCGCGGGTATGAAGCGACAATTTCGGAAAGCTTCTTTCCATCCTCCAGCAAGAGCTGAAGGATGATCGCTGCGCCAAGCGGCGCGTCGCGTCCGAGATGCATCTCGGTGAGAATCACGCCTCCGTTTCCTTCTCCTCCAACCGGCGCGTTCTCTGAGCGCATCCTGGTCGCGACATTCACCTCGCCCACAGGCGCGCGAATGACGCGCCGGTTCTGCTCTTTTGCGATGTCATCCACTATCCGGCTCGTCGAGAGGTTGGTGACGACATTTCCTTCGCGATGCCGAAGCACAACCTTCGCCGCGAGCGCGAGCGTGTAGTCTTCGCCGATCGCCTTTCCTTCATCCGAGACAAGAGCCAGGCGATCGACATCGGGATCCACAGCAAAACCAACCTCTGCGCCTGAATCTCGAACGAGCTTCTCGAGCTCGCCCAGATTTTCGGCAATGGGTTCAGGCGGTCGCGGGAAGCGCCCGTCTGTCTCGAGATTGATCGCAGTGACATTACAGCCGAGTCGCTCGAGCAGCATTGGCATGAAGGCGCCGCCGGCTCCGCGGACACAATCCAGCGCAACGCGATATTTCCTTGCGCGAATTCCCTCTACGTCGATGAATGGAAGCGAGAGCACCATGTCGATGTGACGATTTACAGCATCGGCATCAGGTTCGACTGTGCCGAGCTCATCCCACTTCGCTCTCGGAATATCGCCATCGACCATCGCGCGCATTTCCGCCGCTTCATTCCCGTCGAGAAAAAGTCCCGACGGCCCGATGAACTTGAGAGCGTTCCATTCGATCGGGTTGTGGCTTGCGGTAATCGCCAGTCCTCCGGCCGCATGATGATGCTCCACGGCGAGCTGAATGGTTGGTGTGGGGGCCATGTCGACGAGAATCACGTCGCATCCCACGGACTGCAGCGCCGAGATCACAACGGGCTGAAACATCGGTCCCGATACTCTGCTGTCGCGACCGACGACAATGCGCGCTTTTCCTCGAGCGCGCTGTTTCGCCCACGCACCAAATCCAGCCGCGAATTTCGCCACGATCTCCGGCGTCAGCGCTTCTCCCACACGCCCGCGCACGCCCGAGACGCTCACCATCAATCCTTCGTAGGCCATGAATTTTTTGTTGATCGAGACTGTATTTTAATATCATCCAGAACAAGAATATTTCGG
>DASROK010000069.1:0-10056 GCA_035646915.1 Gemmatimonadaceae bacterium | reverse complement strand
CTCCGACAGAGCAAAGTGGGGCCAGGATTCATCTCTCGTGCTGTTGTTGCCGCACGGATATGAAGGCCAGGGCCCGGAGCATTCGAGCGCGCGGCTCGAGCGGTTTCTCCAGTCGTGCGCTGAGAACAACATGTATGTCGTGTATCCGTCGACTCCGGCGCAGTACTTCCACGTTCTGCGGCGTCAGGCAGCGGAGAGACGGCGCCGTCCGCTGATTCTGATGCAGCCAAAGAGTCTGCTGCGTCTGCCGGAAGCAGCGTCGCGTCTCAGCGATCTTACGGAGTCATCGTTCCAGACGGTGATCGACGATGCTGCAGTTGCAGAAACTCGCGATCAGGTGAAGCGTCTCGTGTTCTGCACTGGAAAGATCTACTACGATCTCCTGGCGAAACGCGCACCGCACGTTGCTCTCGTAAGAGTTGAGCAGCTTTACCCGTGGCCGCACGATGAAGTCGCCCGGATTGTGGACCTCTATCCGTCGGCGCAGGAAGTGGTGTGGGCTCAGGAAGAGCCGAAGAACATGGGCGCGTGGACGTATGTGTCGCCGCGTCTCCGTGTATCGACAGGCAACGCGATGATCGTGCGGTACATCGGCCGACCGGAGCGTGCGAGCCCCGCGGAAGGTTATGCGTCGGCTCACAAGACGGAGCAGGAGCGAATCGTATCCGAGGTAGTGGCTCCGATGGAGCAGCCAGCGGGTACAAGACGACGGACGCCGGTTACGAGCCAGTAACCGGCCGCACACAAAAGGGTTGTGATGAGACGAATCGTTCTTGCATTTGTAGGATCGATGATGTTCGCTGCGCCGGTTTCACTTCAGGCGCAAGCTGCGCCCTGGCGTCGAGTGCTGGTCATCGGCGCTCACCCGGACGACGAAGACAGCCAGCTGATATCGTGGCTGCAGCGAGGAGGAAACGCCGAGACGGCGTACCTGTCGCTGACTCGTGGCGATGGCGGGCAGAATCTCATCGGCAACGAGCTTGGGGAAGCGCTTGGCGTAATTCGCACTGAAGAGCTGCTCGCGGCGCGCCGTGTCGATGGCGCGCATCAGTACTTCACGCGCGCATATGATTTCGGATTCTCGAAGAGCGCGGAAGAAACCTACAAGCACTGGCCGAAGGATTCGCTGCTGAACGACGTGGTCAAGATAGTGCGCGCGTTCAAGCCTCAGATAATCCTCGCGATTTTTTCAGGCACTCCGCGGGACGGTCACGGGCAGCATCAGGTGTCGGCGATACTGGCGAAAGAAGCGTACGAGTCTTCAGGCGACACGAAGCGTTTTCCTGAGTCTGAGTTTGGTCCTGCGTGGACTGTTTCCAAGTTTTATCGCGATGCATGGTTTGGTTTCAATCAGGCAACTTTGCGAATCAACGTTGGCGAGTACGACCCGGCGCTTGGGAAATCGTATGCGGAGATTGCCGGGGAGAGCAGATCTCAGCACAGATCGCAGGGGTTCGGCACATCACAGCCGAAGGGCGTTGTGTGGGCGGCGGTGAAGCGCGACGCGACTCGGGTAAATGCTGACACCCCTCCAGCAAATGAGAAGTCGATGTTCGATGGAATCACTGCGCCGAAGCCATCGACGTTCAATGGAATGTTCGATCCGCGGCGGCAGGCTGTTGTTCTCGAAGCGCTGGCCGACCGAAGGTATGTCGCACTCGGCGACAGCGCACAAGTGACTGCGACACTGTACAACCGCGGCGATAAAGCGATTCGTACAAAGCAGAATGTCGTGATCAAACCTGACAGCTCCTACAGCTGGAAGTTCTGGTATACCGGCCGCGAGGTAACGCAGCCGTGGTGGCTTGCATCTCCGAGGAATGGAGACCTGTTCGGTCCCCCAGCCTCGATCGTATCGGAAGACCGGCTCGAGAAAAAAGGATGGATCTCAGTCGATTACAGCGTGGGCAACATTGCTGCAGTCGAAAACAGAACTGCCCCGATCGTATTCAGGAGCGTAGATCCGATACTTGGAGAAACCCGGCGGCTGCTTGCGACAGCTCCGGCGGTGAGCGTGACTCTCGACAATTCGACCGAGCTTGCGCGCGCATCGACCCAGATAGACCGGTTCTACAATGTCACGGTGCGGTCGGCAATGGTAAAACCTGCGAACGTGCGCGTAGGTCTTACGCTTCCTCAGGGACTTGTTGCAGACTCTTCCGTTCGCAACATCACGCTCGATTCTGCAGCAACCAGGACAGTTACGTTCCGCGTTCACGGGAAGCTGAGCCCTGCCGTGCATCATGTCGCTGCCACGGCAACGGTCGACGGCAAGTCCTATGTGAATGGATACGTCCCGATCGATTACGAGCACATCACGCCGCAACGGATCTATCGTGATGCTGACGTAACCGTTCACGCAATCGACATTGCAGTTCCATCGAAGCTGAACGTCGCGTATGTGCGGGGAGTGGGCGACAACGTGGAGCCTGCGCTGGAGCAGCTTGGCATTCCTGTGACGGTGCTCGAGCCGCGGGCAATTCCGACGATCGATCTTTCGAAATTCACAACAGTCGTGGTTGGGCCTCGGGCGTATCAGGCCAGTCGTGATCTCATCGACAACAATTCCTATCTGCTGAACTTTGCGAAGAACGGCGGCACGCTTGTGGTGCAGTATGGTCAGTATGAAATGACTCACCCCGGGATGATGCCGTATGCAATCTCAATTGCGCGTCCCCACGATCGTGTGACGGAAGAGAACGCGCCGATAACCGTCATCGATGAGGCATCTCCAGTTGTAAAGAGTCCGAACGAGATAACACCAGCGGATTTTGCGAGCTGGGTTCAGGAGCGTTCGCTCTACATGCCGCGTACATTCGATGCGCATTATCACCCTGTTGTAGAGCTGAATGATCCGGGCGAACAGTCGAATAAAGGCGGAATACTGGTGACTCCTTACGGTCGCGGACTCTATGTCTATACGACTCTCTCCTTTTTCCGGCAGCTGCCAGCGGCTGTTGGAGGCGCGGCGAGGCTGTTCGTGAATATTCTCTCGCTGAGCAATGGTGACGGCTCGTCACGCACTACAGCGGGGAACGGCAATTGATCAGACGGCTGGCCGCAGTGGCTCTCGTTGCGGCACTGGTCTCATGCTCCAAAGACGGCCGCACAGTTCTCACTGTGTATTCGCCGCACGGGCCCGAGCTTCTCAAGTACTTCGAGGACGGTTTCGAAAAGGCACATCCCAACATCGATGTGCAGTGGGTGGACATGGGATCGCAGGAAGTTCTCGACCGTGTTCGCGCGGAGGCAGCAAATCCACAAGCGGATGTATGGTTTGGCGCGCCGGCTGAGGCGTTCGACAGGGCATCGAAGGAAGGTCTTCTTGCGTCCTACATTCCAACGTGGTCTAACGCGATTCCTGTCGAAGGACGAGATGCGCAGGATCTATGGTATGGGACGTACCTCACTCCCGAGGTGATCGCCTATAACACGCAGGCAGTTACGCGAGCGGAAGCTCCGAAGGACTGGGACGAAGTTCTCGACCCGAAATGGAAGGGCAAGATTCTCATTCGCGATCCCATTGCTTCGGGTACTATGCGCGCGATCTTCGGAGCGATTGTCGCGCGCTCTGTCGCGCAGACTGGATCACCTGAAGCAGGATACGAGTGGCTGAGAAAGCTGGACGCCAATACTCGAGAGTACACACTCAACCCGACCATTCTCTATCAGAAGATCGGGCGTCAGGAAGGAGTGATTACACTGTGGGACATGCCTGACATCGCCACTCTGCAGCAGCGATTCAAGATTCCAGTCGACTACATCATTCCAGCGAGCGGAACTCCGCTGCTGGTTGACGGAATTGCCCTGGTGAAGGGAAGCAGGCATCCGCAGGAAGCGAAGCTCTACTACGAGTTCGTGACCACTCCGGAAGCAATGAAAGCGGCAGCGGAAAAATTCCTGCGCATTCCGGCGCGCACCGACATTCCGCAGAACGATCTGCCCCAGTGGATTCAGGAAGCGAATGCGAAGATCAAGCCGATGGCGGTGGATCGTAAGGTGATGGCTGAGCATCTCAATGAGTGGATGAAGTACTGGGACGCGAACATCAGGAACAGCGCGCGGAAGCAGTGAGCCCGGCGTCGCTTGCGCTCGACGGAATCACGCGCCGTTTTGGCGACCACGTCGCAGTCGATCACATCTCCTTCGAGGTTCCTTCCGGCGAGCTGCTGGCGCTGATAGGCGCATCGGGATCAGGAAAGACAACAACACTTCGCATTGCAGCGGGATACGAGTCTCCGGACTCGGGACGTGTGATGTTCGACGGGCGGGACATTACCTCGCTGCCGCCGCAGAAGCGCGGGTTTGGAATGGTGTTTCAGCATTACGCTCTGTTCCCGCACATGTCGGTTGGCGAAAATGTCGCGTTTGGCCTGGAGGCGCGCGGCATCGGGAAACAGGAACGTCGCCAGCGAGCGCAGGGTGTTCTTGCCTCAGTCGGGCTGGAGAATGCACATGACCGTACTATCCAGTCGTTATCGGGAGGTGAACAGCAGCGTGTGGCGCTTGCCCGTGCCCTGGTGATCGAGCCGAAAGTCCTGCTGATGGATGAGCCGCTTTCAAACCTCGATCCAACTTTGCGCCAGTCCACGCGTGACGAGCTTCGATCGATGCTGCATCGCGTCGGCGTACCGGCATTGTTCGTGACGCACGATCAGGAGGATGCATTCGCCATCGCTGACCGCATTGCGCTGATCAGGAATGGGAAGCTTCTGCAGATTGGAACTGCAGAGGATCTGCATGACCGTCCCGCGTCTCTTGGCGTGGCGAAGTTCATCGGACGAGCGACAATACTGCCAGCCGAGGATCTTGGGGATCGTGTCGCCGTAACGATCAACGGCGTTCGTCGCGAGCTTTCCGCAACACGGCCTGATGGAAAAATTGAATCACCGCGCGTAGTGCTGAGGCCGAACGCTCTCGAGATTGCTCCCGACAACTCCGACGGATGGAGAGGCCAAGTTGTTAATCGACGCTTCACAGGTGGAAGCGCAGTCTATCGTGTGAAGACCAGCGATGGTTTGGAGCTCGAAGTCGAATCTTCGAACATGAAGCTCCGCGAGGGCGATACTACAGGCGTTGTAGTTGCTCGCGAGCCTGTCCCGGTAGTGAGCGCGGAATGATACGAGGCGAGGAACGGCGGAGCTGGATAATCGCTGCGCCCGTTCTCGCACTGCTCCTGTGGAGCATTGTATATCCGAACGTTGCGGTCATTGCAGGAAGTTTCGAGAACGGGCTCGATCACTGGCGCGAGTTCATGTCGAGCCCTGCGGATCGCGAGGCACTGACGACAAGCATCGTGATCTCGTTCGCGTCGGTTGCAGCTTCCGTAGTCATCGGTGTTCCACTCGCGTTTCTGCTCAGCCGCTTCGAATTCCCCGGGCGCCGTATGCTGAAAGCGGTAGCGACTTTGCCCGCTGCGCTCCCGCCTCTCGTCGGAGTCATCGCGTTTCTCTTTCTATACGGCGAAAGTGGTCTTGTGACGCGCGCAATCCAGCATCTCTTCGGAATGAAGGAAGCACCGTGGAGGCTCACTGGCGTCTGGGCGATCATCTTCGTTCACGCCTACACGATGTATGTGTATGTCTTTCTGTTCGTCTCGGCCGGCCTCGACCGATTCGACACCACTCTCGACGAAGCTGCTGCCGGCCTGGGCGCAACTTCATGGCAGCGATTGAAGCGCGTGACTCTGCCGCTTCTGACTCCCGCGCTTGCGGGATCGATGCTGCTGGTATTCATGACGTCGTTAGGATCGTTCTCAGCTCCGTACATCTTTGGCGGGGGAATTCGGGTTCTCTCGACGCAGATCGTCGCCTCGAAGCTCAACGGGTCAATGGGGCTTGCTTACGTCGAAACGACCGTGCTGGCCCTGAGCGCAGTTGCAGGCCTGCTTCTGTTCCGCTGGCTCGAGGGAAAACGGAAATACACATCATCCGGAAAAGGGGCGGCGACAAGGCGTGTGATCCGATCGAGAAACGCGCAGCTCATCGCTGCGCTGCTCGCGATGGCAACGGTGGTAATTCTCGTTCTGCCGCACCTGATGGTAGTGCTGGTGTCATTCGCGCGCGATGGCGCATGGACAACGCAGGTGCTGCCACCGGAATACACACTCGAGAATTACCGGCGGCTCTTCACTGAATCGCAGCTGTGGAAGCCAATTATGAACAGCCTGTGGATGTCGGCGATCGCAACTGCGGCGAACGTCGTCGTCTGCTTCGTTGCGGCATATCTGATAGTGATGAGAAAGTTCACCGGCCGCAGGATGCTCGAGATTCTGACCGCACTTCCGTGGGCGATTCCCGCTACGGCGATTGCGCTGGGGCTCGCTGCGACATTCAATCGCAATGATATCGGGTCCTTGAGAGTGCTTCTCGTCGGAACATTCTGGATCCTCCCGCTCGCCTATTTCGTTCGCAACATTCCGCTTGTATCGACTGCGGTGGAGAGCTCGCTTCGGCAGATGGATGCATCGCTCGAGGATGCTGCGCGCGGGCTTGGCGCATCATGGTGGCTCACAATGCGACGAGTCATTCTCCCTGCAGCGCGGCCGGGCCTCATAGCGGGGGCACTGCTCGCGGCTGTCACTGCGGTCGGTGAGTTCGTAGCAAGCGTGGTTCTTTACACACATGCAAACCGGCCGATCTCACTCGAGATCCTCGCTCAGCTCCGGGCTTTCGCATTTGGAACCGCCGCGGCTTACAGTGTGCTGCTGATTCTTCTGGTACTGGGAATGACGTTGAGCGCCCGCACTCTGGAAGAACGAATTGCCTGAATAATGAAACGTCCGAGGGTTGTGATCATCGGCGGAGGATTCGGCGGACTCAGTGCCGCAAAGGCCCTCCGGAACACTGAAGCAGACGTGCTCGTCATCGACCGAACCAACCATCACCTGTTTCAGCCACTCCTGTATCAGGTCGCGACCGCGGCTCTATCGCCCGGCGACGTTTCCGCACCGATTCGGCATATCCTGAGAAAGCAGCAGAACACGGGTGTGCTGCTCGCCGAGGTTCGCGGCATCGATGTGAAGCGGAAGGTGATTCACATCGACGTGCCAAACCGTGAGATCGAGTATGACTACCTCATCGTCGCAAGCGGATCGCATCACGCTTACTTCGGCCATGACGACTGGGAGCCATTTGCTCCAGGCCTCAAGACAGTTGAAGACGCAACAGAAATCAGACGCCGTTTTCTTCTTGCATTCGAGCGCGCTGAAAAATCACCGGATGAAGCAGAGCGCGAATCTTATCTGACTTTCGTGATTGTAGGTGCTGGACCAACTGGAACCGAGCTGTCAGGCGCACTCCCCATGATTGCGCGCAGAGCTCTGCATCCGGATTTCAGGAACATAGACACTCGCAAGACGCGGGTGATTCTGCTGGAGGGCGGCTCTAGAATTCTGCCGAGCTTTCCGGAAGAGCTGGCGGAAAAAGCACGGCAGGCTCTGGTGAATATTGGTGTCGAGGTTCGAACGAGCTCGATCGTCACAGGAGTTGACAGCGAAGGAGTTGACATCGGCGATGAAAGAATTCCGACGCGCACAGTGTTCTGGGCTGCGGGAAATGCAGCATCACCGCTGGGCGGAATGCTCGGAGCACCGGTGGACCGAGTCGGTCGAGTGCTGGTGAATCCTGATCTGTCGATTCCTGATCATCAGGAAGTTTTCGTAATCGGCGATCTTGCGTTCAAGGAGCAGGACGGGCGGCAGGTGCCCGGTGTGAGTCCCGCGGCGATGCAGGAGGGACGCTCCGCTGCGAGAAATCTTCGCCGCCTGATCGGCCATGTCCCGACGAAGCCATTTCGCTATTTCAACAAGGGAGATCTCGCGGTGATCGGCCGATCAAGCGCTATAGCTGACTTCGGGCGGCTGAGATTCAGCGGACGCCTTGCGTGGCTGCTCTGGCTCTTTGTTCACATCATGTATCTGGTCGGCTTCAGAAATCGCGTAAGCGTTTTCATCGAATGGGCCTACAGCTTTGTCACGTATCAGCGCGGTGTTCGACTCATCACCGCATCGGAGCGATTCGAGAACTAGGCGGCAGCAGTAGCCGCAGCAGCGGGTGTTTTTCTTCCATCATCGACGCCGAGGCCGAGCAGGAGTGTGAAGAGCACGAGCGCGGCAGAGGTCAGGAAGGGAATCTGTCTGCCGAAGTGATCGTACGAGAACCCTGCCCATAGCGGAATCACAACTCGCGACAGTCCGCCGAATGTCTGCTGCACTCCCATATACAACCCGCGCTCACTTGCCGAGATCACTCGCGACAACAGAGAAGTGACACATGGGAACGTGAACGCAGTGCCAAGAGGCACCAGAGCGATCACGAGCGCGAGCAGAACATAGTTGTGCACGAACGGATATAATGCCAGTCCCGCGGCAAGCATCACGAGACCAATTCGTGAAAGACGCGCTTCACCGAACTTGTCGACTATTCGTCCCAGAAATCCGGCACGCGTGATGACGGAAATCGCGCCGATGTAAGTGAAGAAAATCCATACTCTGCTTTCGCCAATTCCGAACTGATCGTTGAGAAACAGCGGAAGAATTGCAGTGACCGCGGAGAAAGCGCCCATCGAAATCGCATAGATCCAGATCAGCCGCGATGCCGTCTCCTTTGTATGCGTAATCACCCGCGTTATCGCGATCCTCGATGCTCCCGGCTTTCTGGTATGCTGACGCGCATCTTCCATGTCGCGCGATTCCGTGAGGTACCTCCACGCGAACATCATGTTCACCAGGCACAGACCAGCTGCAACAAGGCCGGGGCCGATGTGTCCAAGCAGGAGAGCGAGCGAGCCAAGTGGAGGACCAAGTGCAACGCCGAGATTGGTTGCCGCAGAAAGCCAGCCCAGTGCCTTCGCTCTGTTCTGCGGCTCAGTCGAATCGGCCACATAGGCCTGAATTACTCCGACAGTTCCTCCACCTGCGCCCTGCACGAGTCGGGAGAGAAGAAGCAGCCAGATCGAATTCGCAAAAGCAAAAACAACATATGCGATTGCCGCAGCGCCGAGTCCCACAAGAAGCGCCGGGCGCCGGCCATAACGATCGGAGAATCGTCCCCAGAGCGGAGCGCTCAGCAGCTGCGCTGCAGTGAATGACACCACAAGCACAGTGACCATCAGCGAGCCTGCTCCGAGATCCCGCGCGTAGTACGGCATGAGCGGGATCACCATGAGGAGACCCACCATGTCCACGAACGCCGTGATGATCAGAGCGAGCAGCTTCTTGAACATCGGCTACTCCGCCGTCTTGCCCAACGCAGCCGGAGGAACTGCCCGGCCTACGACTCCCGCGAGTGCGATGATGGTGAGCAGATAGGGAATCATCTCGACGAACTGCGACGGGATGAGCTCTGTTCCCTGAAGCTGGATCTGCAGTGTTTCAGCAAAAGCGAAGAAGAGACAGGCAAGCGCAGCGCGAACAGGATCCCAGCGTCCGAAGATGACAGCTGCGACTGCAATGAAACCGCGTCCCGCGGTCATCTGATCGGTGAACTGATGCTGATCCATCGCCAGGAACACGCCGCCGAGCGCAGCGAGAATTCCGGAAATTGCAACAGCGACGTATTGAATCAGCGAAGCTTTGATGCCGAGACTCTCTGCTGCTGCAGGATGTTCACCAACTGCGCGAACCCGCAAACCGAATGGAGTGCGATAAAGAATGAATGCAAGAACGGGAGCGACGAGAAGCCCGAGCCAGAGAAGGGGATTGTCGAAGCCGTGCAGCGCATTGTTTCCGCCGAACCCTTCAATGCGCGGTGAGTTCGAGGAGCTCGCAAATGCGAGCTTGAGAAAAAATCGCGTGACTCCAATCGCCAGGAGGTTGATCGCAATGCCGGTCACGACCTGATCAGCGCGATACCGAATAGATGCCACTGCCTGGAGAAGCCCGAAGACGAGTCCGCCGAAGATTCCAGCGAGAACGCCGATCCACGCGCTTCCGGAATAGTGCGCGCCGAGTGTCGCGGAGAACGCGCCCGTCAGCATGTAGCCTTCGAGGCCAAGGCTGATGATTCCGGATCTTTCCGCGATCACACCGCCGCTGGCCGCGAACAAATAAGGCAC
>DASROK010000068.1:0-2162 GCA_035646915.1 Gemmatimonadaceae bacterium | reverse complement strand
AAGCGGACCAGATCGACCTCATGGTTGCCGGTGCGTATGAAGCAATGGCGCATTTCGATCTCTTCGCTGCGCAGGCGATGCTCTACTTTGCTGCCGTCTCGTTTGCAGAGGTGACCCAGCGCCTCGCGCCAGGTAAAGACGCAGCATGGAAAGGATTTCTCGGATGCGGTGACTCCGCGCTCAGTCCTTTACCCGGGCAGAGTCTACAGAGGCTGAGGGAGATCACGAGTCGGCGCGGAGCAACCGGAACGGCGGAACAACGCCGCGCTTTCGTGCAGTGGGTGACAAATTCAATCGAACCGCGTAACATTGCCGGGCTGGCGAATCCTGCCCGGCACAATCTGTATCCGGTAGACTTCGACGCACTCGTCGAGCAGCATTCGCTGGTCGGTATGGGTCGCGAAGAGCTTGTCGATGCGCTCCCTGCGCTGCGCGGAATGTCGCAGCCACCGTCGTTTACTTTCACACCCGGAACGTAGAATGGCACAGGCTACGCTCAAGAATCAGCAGAAGATGCTCGCAAACAACAGGGAGCTCGTTGCGAACCAGAGGAAGATCATTCGCAATCAGCAGGCGATCCTGAAGAACCAGAAGCAGATCCTCGCTAACCAGGCGAAGATTCTCAGGAAATAAGGTTCGCTTTACGAAGCATCGAGCACGGAATCGATGGCGCGCGCGTAATCCTCCCAGCGCGCCGCCTCTCTGGTGAGCGCCTGCCTGCCGGCTGCGGTCAGCTCATAATAGCGCGCAATCCGGTTGTTCTCGGTCTGGCGCCAGTGTGATGTAACCCACCCCATACTCTCGAAGCGGTGAAAGGCCGGGTAGAGCGAGCCCTGTCCGATCCTGAATACATCTTTCGACATTCGCCGGATCCGCTCGCCTATTCCCCAGGCATGCATTGGTGCGTGGGAAAGCGCCTTGAGAATGATCAGGTCCAGGGTGCCCTGCATTACATCAACAGACGTCTTCAAGTCCCCCACTCCTGTCGGAGCAAAAGGGAAGTGTCGCAGCCCTTCCGGTCTTGCGCAAGCGATAAGTCGTCTCCAACTTCGCAGCGCATGACCGCACTGCCGAGCAGCGATTCCCCTTCGAGCTTCTCAGAGACTCTCAATACTCTCTGGCACAAGGCTGCCCTTCAGGCCTTCCTTGCGATCGTACTGTTTCACTGGCTCGAGCACATTGTGCAGGCATACCAGTTCTTCGTGCTACACTGGACGCGCCCGATGTCGATGGGCATCCTCGGCATGTACTACCCGTGGCTGATGAAGTCCGAGGTGCTGCACTACGGGTTCGCCCTGGTGATGCTGATCGGCCTTTGGATTCTTCGCAAAGGTTTCACCGGCGCTTCTCGCACGTGGTGGATGGTGTCCTTCTGGATCCAGTTCTGGCACCACTTCGAGCATTTCATCCTTTTCTATCAGGCGCAGACGCATCACTACTGGTTTGGCGGCTCAGTGCCGACGAGCGTCGGGCAGATATGGATTCCGCGCATCGAGCTGCACCTCATCTACAATGCGCTCGTTTTCATCCCGATGGTGATAGCGATGTACAGGCATGTGTATCCGGCTGCGCGCGATGCTGTGACGATGACGTGCAGCTGCGCTCGTCACGCGTCTCCTGCGGCGAGGGCCGCCTGATGAACGATCCGCATTCAAAGCTTCGCGACCGCGTGCTCGAGAGCGTGATCGACGGACCCGGTGAAAGCGACCCCGCCGTTCGTCGTGCTGCTGCGAATGGTGCCGGTGTTCCCCCGGATCTCGCTCCACTCATCGAGAAGGTTCACCGCCATGCGTACAAGGTGACCGATGCCGACATCGCGACGGCTCAGGCTCGATATGGTGACGACAGGATGTTCGAGATCATCGTGAGCGCGGCACTCGGCGCATCGCGCAACCGTCTGCTCGCCGGGCTCAAGGTTCTGGAGGATACATGAGACTCACCAAGGTTCATAAGGGTCATCGCTTCCCGGACAAGGCGGTCCTCGGTTTCATGAGAGTCATCATGGGACACGCGCCGGGTGTCGTTCGCACGCTGCGATACCGGAAGGAATATTTCGGTCGTCCATTCTCGGAGTTGACGCAGCAGGTGATGCGCGGGCCGTCACCGTGGACGGTTGGCGAGCGAGAGGTCTTTGCCGCTTTTGTCTCTCGTCTCAATCAGTG
>DASROK010000067.1:0-4590 GCA_035646915.1 Gemmatimonadaceae bacterium | reverse complement strand
GGCTTTTTCACTGCGGCCGCCGGAGCGGAAGCTGACTCAGTTGCCGGGGCGGGTGCAGGTGGCGGAGAAACAGCAGCTGAAGCCGATTCCGCGATTACAGCGGGCGGGGTTGCGGTATCACCGGCTGCATATGTTGCAACGGGTCGCGCAGAATCTTTCGGCCTCATGAGCGCGAATAGTCCAACGAGAACAACAGCAGCTCCCGCGACTATCACCTCGATTCTCTTCCATGGGACAGGTTTTTTTGGCTCAACTGGAACAGGCTTCGGCGCAAAATTCTCGACGACGTTCACCGCTGACGCTGTGAGCGAAGCCGTCGAGGCATACGCGTTTCCGCTGAGCTCGGCGCGCACGGCTATGATTGCGTTCGCCATGTCCAGAGCAGACACGTATCGCTCTCCTGCTTCCTTTGCCATCGATTTCTGAATGACTGCATTCAGCGCCGAAGGAAGGCCAGGACGCACCTCGGCAAGAGGGCGCGGCATGTCGGTGACGATTCTGTAGAAGAGACTCTGGAGGGTCGGTCCTTCAAACGGCTTTGAGCCAGTGAGCAGATGGTAGAGCACTGCGCCCACAGCGAAGATGTCAGTGCCGGGGACTGCTTTTCCGCCCATGACCTGCTCAGGCGCCATGTAACTCGGCGTACCTACGACGAGACCTGTGCGCGTCATGTCCGACGACTGCAGATGCGCAACGCCGAAGTCCATGATTTTCGCGTGGCCGTCTTCGGTGACGCGAATGTTCGCCGGCTTGATGTCCCGGTGAACGATTCCGTGCTTGTGCGCGTACGAGAGTCCCATCAGCACGTCGACGATGATGTCGAGCTTGGACTGCAGCTTGAGCGGCTCGGCACCTGTCATGAGCTTTTCGAGATCGGTGCCGTGGACGAATTCCATCGCTATGAAAAGGTGCCCCTCGAGCTCGCCCAGGTCGTAGATCGTGACGACATTGGGATGCTGAAGTGACCCCGCCGCTTGCGCTTCGCGGAGAAATCGACTGCGGTGCTCCGGCTGCCTTGCAATCGATGCGTTCATCACCTTGATCGCTACGGTGCGGCCAAGGACGGAGTCAGTCGCGCGGTAGACAGTGCCCATCGCGCCCTCACCCACCAGCTCCTGGATCTTGTATTTGCCTATCTGAGTGGGAAGCGCGTCGGTCATCGGGTGCTGCTGCGACGAAGGAATCAGCGTAACGGGACAATATGTCTCCGCGTCGGCGATGACGTCAAACAGTCAGCATTCAGTATTCGGCTTTCTTTCCCCATTCAATCGCGCAAGACTCTTCAGCATAAGTCGGGAATCGAAACGGGGCAGTTGTTGCCGTTCGCGATCATGAATGGATTTATGGATCAGGCTTTTGTGCTTTCCTGACTTCGTCGAGTACTGCCGAAGATTCGTGTGGAGTCCACTCCGACATTTCTGTCTGTGCCTGCTCGGCGAGCATAAGCGGAGTGAGTCCGCCAGGGTTTCTCGCTGTAAGCGAAGCACCGCGACTGATGAGCAGCTTTACGGTCTCGAGACGCTCTCTCCACACAGCCAGATGCAGCGCGCTGTTCCCGCGCGATCCCGGGTGTGTCGCTTTGGATTCAATATCGAATCCCAGATCGAGAAGGATGCGGACGCCTTCGGTGTTTCCGGCACCTGCAAAGCTTGCAAGTATCGGTTTGTCCACTGCGCTCAGTCGAGTGACAATCTCCGGATCTTCAGCAACCATCCTCGCAGCCAGCAGATCCTGGCCGGTCGCGCATGCCTCGAGGAATGCGAAGTCATCTTCGAGCTTGAATGCAAACCCGCGCTTTCTGAAAAGATCCAGGGCGTCGGAGCGTCCAGTCGCTGCCGCACGCATGAATGCGTTGATTCCATCAGATGTAGCAAGCCGCGGGTCGGCACCGTAATCGAGCAGTGACTCGATGAAGACAAGCGGATTATCACGGTTGAGCGAGTGATCGAGCGCTCGTGCACCCCACAGGCTAACCTGATTGGGATCCGCACCGTGATCGAGAAGCCAGATGACGCCTGAAAGATTGGTCCAGTCAAGCTTGCGATGGAGCATTGTGGTGAGACCCATCGGCTTGAGCCTTCCACTTTCGACGACGAGCTCCATGGGCCGGTTGTTGAACCACTCAGGCGCATGGTACTCAGTCTCGCCATCGTTCGGATCGGCTCCATGATCGAGAAGAAGCTTCGTCATCTCATCGTGATGAGCGACGCCCGCTGCACCGTACAGGACACTCTCGAAAATCGGCTCAGGGAGATGCTCGTCGGAATAAAATCCGGTGTTCGCATCTGCGCCTGACTGCAGAAGCGCTGTGGCCGCGCGAACGAATCCTTCGGATCGATCCTTGTCGATGCGGAGGTATTTCGAAAAACAGAGATACGTCAGCGCATCCCAGCCGTACGGACCGCCTTTCGCTGTTGCCTGGCTGAGGTCGCTTTGCAGAAACTGCCGAACCGACGAATCATTTCCCAGCACTGAGGCGGAATAAATATCTGCGGTTGCGACTTCGGGATTTTTCGCGAGAATGCCGCGAGCCCGGTCGATTCCTCCGGTGCTGTGCCAGCTCCCGTCCATCGGAATGCAGGCGGCTCTGATGAATCCGTCGGCCATTTCGCTCACGCGGTCATCTTACCACTCCTGTACGGCAAGGCAAGCGGCTGTTAATGTCAGCCCGACAATGTCACAGGCTCGCGAGCTTCTTCCTTTCGATTCCTTCGGCAGACGCCGGCTCAAGATCGCGTTCGTCGGCACACATGGGGTAGGCAAAACCACTCTCTGCTTCGATCTCGCCGCACAGCTCAAGCGGCTCGATCTTGGAGTCGAGCTTGTGAAAGAAGTGGCGCGCCGCTGCCCGCTGCCGATCAATGAAGAAACAACTCTCGCGGCGCAGGCGTGGATTCTTCACACCCAGATTGCTGAAGAGCTGGCGGCACAGGCCTCTTACGAAGTCGTGATCTGTGACCGATCGGTACTCGACAACTACGCGTATCTCGTTGCCCGTGCCGGCAGGCAATCGGACCTGGATCCTCTCGTTGCAGCATGGATCAGAAGCTACGACGCGCTTTTCAAAGTGCCTGTAGTGTCGTTGCCTTCGTACGACGGGACTCGCGCGGTGAGCCCTGCATTTCAGCTCGAGATCGACGCAGTGATAGATCAGCTGATCTTGGATTTCGAAGTGGACGCAATGCGGCTCGACGCGGAAGATCGTGACGGATGGATTTCCACGGTAATGCAATCCCTGGGAATGCCATCGCGGCCGCCTCAAATCGATCTGTTTGCAGCCGGCCAGTCGGTGGTGTGAGATCGTAACATTTCCGTGATTTGACATCCTCGTAACCGGCGACGTGATTGGAGGACCACGTCAAGCCGGAGCAGCAAAATTGAACCTTCGACGAGCATCACTCTATGCAGTCGCGTCATCGGTAATTGTGGTCGCAGCCTGTACCGAAACGCCCACCCCCAACGAACCCTCTGTCAGCGGTCTCTCGACATCTGCGGAACGAAGCCAGGCAGCACAGGACAGACTGGCTGCGCTCTTCCCCTATGTATCCAGCGAGATCATGGCGCTTCCAGGAACAGTTTACGCCGATAACGATGAGGCTCGCGGCAAGCTGGTTTTTGGAGTTGAATCCGCCAGCGCGATTCCGGGCATCACGCGGTCACTGCTGGCGCGCGGATTGTCTGCGGACGAGTTCGTCGTGCAGGTCACGGCGCCAATTCATCAGCTCGCAACACTGCAGAGTGAGTTCCGTCCAACGATCAACGGAATCCAGGTCAACTTCCCGGGATACCTCTGCACGATGGGATTCAACGTCACTCATTCAGGTGGCCGATCGTTCATCACCAACTCCCACTGCACGGCCCACCAGGGCGGCGTCGATAACACTCCGTATTATCAGCCGACTTCCGGCGTGAACGGGACCATCATCGCCACCGAAGTCGCCGACCCTGTTTATCAGTCTGGAATCGCCGGCTGTTCGGCAGGCAAAGTCTGCCGTCGCAGCGATGCATCGCGAGCCCTGTACAATGGCAGCACTGCGTCGACTCAGGGCGTCATCGCAAAAACCACAGGCGTCAACAACGGATCTCTCACCCTTGGTGCGACGAATTTCACAATCACCGCACAGGACGACGCTGACAACACCTTCAGCGGCACGATCAACAAAGTTGGCAGAACAACCGGCTGGACAGCGGGGCCGGTAAGCGGCACATGCGTAACCGTGAACGTATCAGGCTCGAACGTTCAGCAGATCTGCCAGACACTCGTTACCAACAATGGGGTGACGATCGTTGGAGCTGGCGACAGCGGCTCGCCGGTATTCAAGATCACCAGCGGCGATAATGTCACGCTCGTTGGAATTCTCTGGGGCGGCGGCGGAAATTCGCAGTTCGTCTTCAGCCCGCTCAAGAATATTCAGGAAGAGCTCGGCGCAGTAACCGCAACATCTGATGGGAGCGGAGGAGGAGGCGGCAGCGAACCTCCGCCAGAGCCACCCCCGTGCAAGCAGCGCGGCAACAGCGGAATCTGCAAATGATTTTCCAGTCAGGCTCTCAGAGAAATCTGAGAGCCTGATTGTTTGATCGGGCTTTTAC
>DASROK010000066.1:0-2981 GCA_035646915.1 Gemmatimonadaceae bacterium | reverse complement strand
GTCCAGCCCGAGTGGATATTCATCAGCTCTGACAGATATCCAATTCCGTTTTTCTCGACATATCTTCTCGGATCGAGACCCGCGATTGTGACTCTGCCACCGGTCGGCCTGATGTACCCGAGAACCAGCGAGATGAGCGTGCTCTTTCCCGCTCCGTTCGGACCAGCGATGCCGAGCACTTCACCTTCCGCGACGCGCAACGAAAAATCCTCGACCGCAGTTACCGAGCGTCCGAGGAGTGATTTGTAGATTTTTGTCGCGGATTCGAACTCTATCACATGGGACCAGTGGGTGGACCCGCTGGCAGGCACGTGCTCCAGCTGCCGGGTCCTGCGCGATTGATAAATCGCGTCGCCTCGTCGAAACGATTGAGACGCGATAATGCGCACCCAAGATAGCCCATTGAAGCTTTGTCGTCGGGATTTGCGTTGAGCGCCCGGACAAAGAATCGTCTCGCCAGCTCGTAATTCCCTGCTGAAAACAGGATCAATCCCATTTCGCGCTGCGCGATCGCATTACCGGGCTCGAGCCTGATTGCAGTTTCGAGCTCCCGCCGCGCGGTTCCAAGATCGCCTTCTTCACGCGCCATTCTCGAAAGGAAAATGTGGGGCGTGGACATGTTGGGATTCTCGCGCGCAATCTCCGAGAACGCTCCGCGCGCAGCTTCGCGCCTGCCTGCTTGCATCGCTGCAACAGCTTCGTTCATCTGCTTGTCAGGCGACGATCGCTTCGCGAAAAGTGCGTAACCACCAAGCGCTGCTCCAAGAAGCACCACCAGCGCAACAATGAACCAGAGATTTGCAGGCGTTCGACTCGGACGTTCCGCATAAGTCGGCGCTCCACCAGGCGGTGTTGCAGGAGGCGGCGTGACGGGCGGAGGAGAATACGCTGGTGGCGGCGGTGACGATGCCGACGGCCTCGCGTATGGAGAAGCAGGCGGCGGGGGAGCGTATGGCTGCTGTGCCGGCGGAGCGTATGAGGATGGCGGAGGTGAGTACGCAGGCGGCGGAGCTTGAACTGGAGGCGCCGCAGCAGCCGGCGTGCTCGGCATGGATGCAAGCCCCATCTCGAGCTGCCTGTAGCCTTCACGCGCGACGACTACATCGTTGTCAGTCGCCTTGTAGGTGGTGCGATTGGCCCTGTCGCGCGCGCCGAGAAATTCCAGGAGCGCGTATGCCTGCCCGAGTGAGATCAGCTCGCGCTGTCTCAGCTCGCGAATGAGTCCCTGCCCGCCAAGCTGCGAGCCGCCCATGAGCGCGCGAAGCGCGTTCTCGGTTCCCTGCCACAATTCGAGAATGTCGGCAGCGCGGTCCTCTGAAGAACGCGAACCGTCGAGCCGCGACACGATCGGCTCGACGGATTTAAGCGCAGCCAGCGCCGACTGCTGGTTGCCGTTCATCTCACTATCCGCAGAAGCCCCGCATCGGCGCTTCCGCGGATAAAGCTCTCCGCATCTTCCGTGGGAATAGTATGACCCGTAAGCGAATAGCCGCGGCGCGCTTCATTCTGCATGAAGTCCTTGACGGAAACGTCGGTCTTGCCGCTGCGTGCTGCGCTCATCTTCTGCAGGATCTCCTCCCAGGTTCCCTCGAACGAGTTGTCCTCGTCGATGGTGATGCAGTGCTCGTCCTCGACCGCCGATTTTTCACGGGCGAAATTTCCGAGCAGAGCACCGAATAGCTCGAGCTGTCCGCGTGCCTCAGTCTCAGCGGTTTCCGCCGCTTTCGCTTCGATCTCCGCGAGCATCTCGTCGATGTCGTCAGGCTCGCCCGAGAGCTCCTGAAGCCGCTCTTCCCACGGCTTGAGCTCCGGGTCGTTGTCACGCAAACGATAGACCATCTTCTTCAGCTCGATGAGCCTCCAGATTCCGAGCTCATCCCAGTGATCATCCGGCGTCGAGCGATCCAGATGATACAGCGCCGCCTCGTAGTCGCCCCGGTCGTAAAAGATGTTTCCGAGGTAAATGCGGGCTTCAGTGTGGTCTTCATCGAGCTGCAATGCGCGGCGCAGTGTTGCGATCGCCGACTCGTCATCGCCGAGCCGGTGCTGCGCATACCCGATGCACGACACTGCCTCGGCCGAATCAGGCGACTGCTGGGCTGCGGTCTCGAAATACTCTCGCGATTCCTCGATGAGGCCTTCGCGGAAAAGAGCGCGCCCAACCTGAAGCATGAGCTCGATGTCGTCCTCGTAGCCCAGCTCCAGAGTGCGGCGAAATGATCTCAGCGCCGCGGCCTGCTGGCCGAATTTTAGAAGGGTTTCACCGAGCCCGGCGAGTGCATCCTCATGCTCGGGGTCGAGGACCAGAGCTTCCTCGAAGCTCCTTCGCGCCCACGCAAATTCCTCGCGGGCATGGTAAGCGTAACCGACGCCGATGTGCAGCTCGACCGAGTTAGGGTAGAGTGCAAGTCCCTCGCGGAGTACTTCCAACGCCTCATCATACTGGCCTTCATTGTACAGCTGGTGTGCGCGTTCATCATACTCCTCGGAACTCAGAAAGGGTGTCATGGTCGGTCACAACCTCCGATCGATTCGAGTTGCCCTATAGTACAATCCGAACACGCTTTTGTTCAAGGCACTTTATGCGCCGTTCACAGATTGCTTACTGAATATTCGACGGTGTGAGTCGCTTTCACGTAACACGGTTGTGATAAAGCGACTTTTATTTGCGACTTACACCCAGACGGTAGGCGAGTTGTGGGTACCGGTCACGGGTTTTGTGTTTTGGGTTACTGAACCGGTTACCGTCCTGGAACTGGAAACCCACGACCCAAAACCGGTAACCCACAACTCGCCTACCGTCTGGGTCTAAGCCGCAACTCACGTCACAACCGGATGTCCTACGCTGAATTCAACCCACGCGCGCGTCCGCAGCGCTTCGTCGATGGTGTCGATCACAAGGTCGACCTCGTCGTCTTTCGTGAAGAAGAAAGGGGCAATCCGTATACCCGCGCCGACGCGGTAGTCTATCAGTATCTCCT
>DASROK010000065.1:0-6572 GCA_035646915.1 Gemmatimonadaceae bacterium | reverse complement strand
ACCGTGCACTGGTCAGCGAGCGTCTCAAGACAATCGTCGAAGACGAAGACCTTCGACGTTACATTCTCTAGCCATGAGCGAACGAAAACATCGCGATTTCCTCGCGATTCCGGATTATTCCCGCGAAGAACTGCTTAATCTTTTCGATCTCGCCGAGCGCATGCGACGTGGCGAGTACAGAGACAAGCCGCTCGCGGGGAAGTCGCTGGCGATGATCTTCATGAAATCGTCTACCAGAACTCGCGTCTCATTCGAGGTTGGAACGTGGCAGCTTGGCGGCCATGCATTGTTTCTTTCGCCGCGCGATGTACAGCTCGGACGTGGAGAACCGATCGCAGATACCGCGCGTGTTCTGTCCCGTTACGTCGATGGGATCATGATCCGCACGTTTGCTCATTCGGAGATCGAGGAGCTTGCGAAATACGCCGACGTACCGGTGATCAACGGTTTGACGGATCTGCTTCATCCATGTCAAATCCTTGCTGACATACTCACCATCCGCCAGCACCTCGGCACAATCGACGGTCGGAAGGTCGTATGGATCGGAGATGGAAACAACATGGCGAACTCGTGGATCAATGCTGCGTATCGTCTTGGATTTGATCTCACTCTAGCCTGTCCGGAAGGTTACGATCCTGATCCGTCGATTCTTAAACGCGCGCAGTCAGCAGCGAACGTGCGTGTAGTGAGAGATCCAGCTCAGGCAGTCGAGGGCGCTGATGTAGTGAACACCGATGTGTGGGCGTCGATGGGCCAGGAAGATGAGCAGGCCATTCGCGAGAAAGCGTTCAAGGGTTTCATCGTGGACGAAGCTCTGATGTCGCGCGCGCAGCAGGACGCGATTTTCATGCACTGCCTGCCTGCCCATCGCGGTGAGGAAGTGAGCGCAGAAGTGATCGATGGGCCTCAGAGCGTAGTGTGGGACGAAGCGGAGAATCGACTGCACGCTCAGAAGGCGATCATGGCCAACACAATTGGCGGCGTAGCACTCTAGCGGCGGAGAAGAAGCGGGCACGCGTTCTGCAACCTCCTGAGCGCATGGCTACCACACAGAAGAAGCTCGAGGAGCTCGACAAGCTCATCGAAGGAATTGAAACGGCGATGTTCACCACGAGGCGGCACGACGGTCACCTCGTTTCTCGCCCGATGGCAACGCAGGAGCGCATCAGCGGAACCGATCTGTGGTTTGTCACTGATGCCGAGACGCACAAGCTGGACGACGTGCTCATGGATCCGCACGTGAACTGTTCGTACTACAACAACAAGTCGCGTGAGTGGGTTTCAGTGAGTGGCGTCGCGCGTATTGTGCGAGATCGAAAGAGGATCCACGACCTGTACAAGCCCGACTGGAAAGCGTGGTTCGGAGATGAAGGGGGCGCGCGGGATGGTGGACCGGATGATCCGCGGCTCACGCTGATTTTTGTCGAAGCGGATTCGGTGGTTTACATGAAAAACGACAAGCCCCGGCCCCTGATTCTGTGGGAGGTTCTGAAAGGGATTGTCACTGGATCGACTCCGGATATCGGGCAGGTCCGCACGATCGTTGGAGGGGAGTTGGCAGACCGATAGAGGTCTTCCTAGGGCTGAGCGAGTCTGCCATATTGACGGCTCTGCCCAACAATTCCCCTGAAGGCCTCTCTCGATGTCGCAAGCTGCTTCCACTGAAACACTTAAGCGCACCCCGCTAACTGATACGCACGCCGCACTTGGTGCGAAAATGGTCCCCTTTGCGGGGTACCTCATGCCGGTTCAGTACCCTTCTGGCATAACTGCCGAGCACAATGCGGTCAGGAAGCATGCTGGGCTGTTCGATGTGAGTCACATGGGTGAGTTCATCGTTCGCGGACCGGGCGCTGTCGATTTCGTGAACTACGTCACCACCAATGATGTGGGCGCGCTGGCAGTCGGCCAGGCACACTACTCGACCATTCTGAATGACCGCGGCACTATCGAGGACGACTGCCTGGTGTATCGCGAGGCAGACCAGCTCATGATGGTGGTGAACGCCTCGAATGCCGGGAAGGATTTTGCGCACATCTCGAGGCAGCTGTCGAAGTTCGATGCCACGCTCGAGGACGTCAGCGATGAGACGGCTCTTCTCGCGCTTCAGGGGCCAAAGTCTGTAGAGGTTCTTCAGCGCCTGACCGATGTCGATCTGTCTCCGATCAAGTACTACCACTTCACGCGGGGAGCGGTTGCGGGGGTCGGTGACATCATCATCTCGCGGACCGGATACACCGGGGAAGACGGATTCGAGCTGTACTTCGCGAACGAAAATGCTGTGCGCGTGTGGAATGCGATTCTCGAGAAAGGTGATGTAGTTCCTGCGGGATTGGGGTCGCGCGACTCGCTGCGCCTCGAGATGGGAATGGCGCTCTACGGAAACGACATCGACGATACCGTCACTCCTCTCGAGGCAAACCTGCAGTGGCTGGTGAAGCTCAAGAAGGGTGACTTTGTCGGACGGGACGCGCTCGTCAAACAGAAGGAAGCAGGCGTCAAGAAAAAGCTCGCAGGCTTTACGACAACTGAGCGATCGTTTCCGCGACCTGGATACGACGTGTATGTCAACGGCGCCGCAAGCGGCAAAGTGCGCAGCGGCACCATGAGTCCATCGCTTGGGATTCCCATCGGGACTGCGTACCTGCCAACTGAGAGCGCCGCGCCGGGAACTGCATTCGAGATCGAGATAAGAGGCAAGCGCGTTCCTGCTGTCGTCGAGAAGACTCCGTTCTACAAAGAGGGCACGCATCTCTAAGATGCGCGTTGCAATTCTGACGGTGTCGGATTCCGTGATAAAGGGAACGCGTACCGATACGTCTGGCCAGGCCATAGCTGACTGGTGCGCAAGTCGCGACTACATAGTTGCAAAGCGTGCGACCGTCACTGATGAGACGTCGGAGATCTCACCGACGATCGCAGCGTGGTGCGATTCGAACGAAGTCGATCTTGTTCTTACGACAGGTGGCACCGGATTGTCGCCGCGCGACGTGACACCCGAAGCGACGCGCGCAGTCATCGAGCGTGATGCAAATGGAATCGCTGAATACATCCGAGCTCAGTCGTTCAATCGTTTTCCGCGCGCGGCATTGTCACGCGGGCTCTCTGGCGTGAGAGGATCCACACTCGTAGTGAATCTTCCCGGATCAACCGGCGGAGTCACTGATGCTCTCGTCGCACTCGAACCCATTATCGATCACGCCATCGACGTACTCGGCGGACGGAATTCGCATTCATGAAGGCGCTCATTACGCTCACGGATGTCGAATGCGCTGTGCGGCTGAATGCGACACTCGAGCAGTCGGGAATCGAGACTGTCATGGTCTCGCCGCTAGATGACATCCGCCGCGAGCTGAAGAAAGCAAAACCCGATGTGGTTGTTCTGACCGGTGCCATTGCCGATCCCAACAACATTCAGATTGTGCGCGAGCTGTTGTGGGACGGTGTTGCAGTGATCGGTCTTGCAGACGTCGATGACAGCGAGCTGAGAGAGCGCTTGAGATCGTTCGGATTCGTCGACGTGTATGCGAAGCCTGTTCCGACGCAGGATCTCGTCGACATAGTGAAGCGCGCGCTCGACCGTCATCGTCTGACCGAAGCTACAGGGTTGATCGGTCAGTCGAATGCAATTCGCGAAGTGCTCGTGAAGATCGAGCAGATGGCTCCCGTGTCGAGCACAGTGATGATCGAAGGTGAAAGCGGGACGGGAAAGGAGCTCGTTGCACGAGGAATTCATCGTCTGAGTCCGCGCCGCAACAAGCCGTTCATCGCAGTGAACGTTGGTGCTCTAGCAGAAACGCTGGTCGAGAGCGAGCTGTTCGGTCACGAGAAGGGTGCGTTCACGGGTGCGGCAGAGCGAAGACTTGGAAGATTCGAGCTTGCGAATGGCGGAACGATTTTTCTCGACGAGATCGGGGAGATTCCGCCGCAGACTCAGGTAAGACTTCTTCGCGTGCTGGAGGAGAGAGAGATCACGAGGGTGGGCGGTGTAACTCCCATCAAGGTCGACGTGCGTGTAGTTGCTGCAACGAACCAGCCGCTCCGTATGAGAGTTGAGCAGGGACTTTTTCGGTCGGATCTGTATTACCGGTTGAACGTGCTCAGCATGTATCTGCCGCCGCTCCGCGAGCGGCCTGATGACATTCCGCTTCTGGTTCGCCAGTTCGTGAAGGAGTATTCCGCGCAGCATGACAGGCCGTTTCACGGAATTTCCGCGGAAGCCATGCAGATTCTCATGAGCTACTCGTGGCCGGGGAATGTTCGCGAGCTCAGGAATCTGGTGGAGAGCATGGTGGTGCTTGCGCCGGGGCGCGAGATCACTGCGAAGGACATTCCTCCGGAGATTCGTGAAGGTGGTGGCTCGAGATATCTGCCGGTGCATGTCGGCCCCGTGCTGCGCGGATCGGTGCAGGCAGATGGACGCGAGATGGAGTTCATCGTGCGCAGTCTTGTCGAGCTCAAGCTTCAGATCGAGGAGCTGAGGTCACGCGTTAACGAGATGGGCGCGACGAGTCAGGCGATCGTGA
This sequence comes from Gemmatimonadaceae bacterium, assembly GCA_035646915.1. Lineage (GTDB taxonomy): Bacteria > Gemmatimonadota > Gemmatimonadetes > Gemmatimonadales > Gemmatimonadaceae > UBA4720. The sequence goes on along the minus strand of DASROK010000065.1, from coordinate 2,046 downwards.
ACGGGCAGATATATGGGAGCTCATCCGATCAGCGCGTGATTGCGAGCAACTCGGTGGATGGGGGCGGTTTTGTGGAAAGTTCTCAGGCGGTCAGCGCGCTCGAGCCGCCTAGTCGTGGCCCGGTGCCTGTTACGCTGACCATAACGCCCGGGATGAGCATGGCGGAGATAGAAAAGGCGGCGATAACTGCCGCTTTGGCGGAGACGAAGGGCAACCGAAGAAAGGCGGCGGAGCTGCTGGAAATCGGGGAGCGGACGATGTATCGGAAGCTGCGGGAATACGGGATCCCGACGCGCTGAATTTTCTTGATTAAAAACCGGGCCCCACTCATATTGTTGCCCGTTTCTCAGTGAGCGCGGGCCCAAGCTTATTCGAAAGGGATCAAGTGACATCACCGATAGCGGGCAGTGTTCTCCCGATCAAGCGAGCGGAAGAGCTGATTCTGACCCTGCCTGGTGTAATTTCGGCGCGGATCATTGCCGGTGACTCGGGTGCGATAGATCAGATCCATGTGCTTACTACTTCGGAGCTTACGCCGAAGCAGATGGTACGGAATATCGAGAGCGCGCTGATTGCGCATCTCGCGATGAGGATAGACCATCGGAAGATATCTGTTGCGACTACGAGTGAGACGAAGCCGAAACTTCTCGAACCCGAGGTGAGGGCGGTGAGCGGATCACCGCCGGTGGCTGAACCTGCGGAGGGACAGCAGGTAGCGGCACCAGCGCCGCGCACTGGACCATTTGCGCGGCGGCTCTATTTCGAGGATGTGGAGGTACGGGGAAGTCGTTCTAAGGGATTGAGTTGTCGAGTGACGTTGCGGAAGGGTAGTGCGTCATTCATCGGGGAAGCTCTGGGCATCGAGGGTGACAGGTCGCGGGTGGAGCTTGCTGCACGCGCGACTTTGCTTGCGATAGCGAGTGCGGATAACAGGGAAGGTCAGCTGGGCGTGCAGGGCGTGAAGGTCTTCGACGCGTTCGATCGCACGTTCGTTTTTGTCGCGGTGAGTGTGAGATCCGGAAGGGATAACAAGGTTCTCACGGGCAGTGTTGAGATGCGAGAGAGTGCAGAGTCGGCGGGAGTGCTGGCTGTACTGGATGCGACGAATCGCTGGATCGAGCATAACTAATACGAATTACAAGTTGGTATGTAACTCATAAGAAGTGAGTAATGTCGCGTTTTGCGGGTGTGATTCACATTTGGCCGAGGTAAACAAGGACTAATAAAAAACCCCCTCCCTCAGATTGAGCGGAGTCGAGCGGGCAAGACAGTAACATGAGCTGAGCCAACCGATTGCGTAGCGGAGCGAGCGCCGAGCTACGACAAAGACCTTACGGGAGGTGACGCGAAATGGCATTTCTTGCTGCTCTTATCAACGGAATTTTGGCGTTGGCGGATCACCAGATCTGGACCTGATTTGAGGCGTGGGGGGTTTCCATCTTATATGCTCGATCGCATCAAGCTGTATGTCATTGGTCTTGTAGCTCTGTCAGGAGCGACTGCGTCATGGGTATTTGTTGGACAACCCGATACGACGTGGCCAGAGGTTCGTGCGGGCATTCTCTTCGCCTTTCTGTCTTGTATATCTGGGCTCCTCGCATACAAGAAGGCGGCACGAAGCGAGGCCGGAAGTATTGCTTTTCTCCCAATGTTGGCGGCAGTTATGGTCGCGCCAAGTTGGTTTAGCGTTCTTGCAATTGGCGTGGCGACAACAATCGTCGAAATTGCGAGCCGCCGTGTCCCACTAAAAGCAACATTCAATGTTGCGCAGGCTGTGTTATGGGTGTCCGCAGCCGTTCTTGCTTACCGATATCTCGGTGGCTCGCCACTTCTGTTGGATGCGTTGAAGGTCAATTATCCAGCATTCGTCGCAACCCTGTTCACTTTTGCAACGTTGAATTCGACGGCGGTTGCCGGAGCGATTGCGATTAGCGAACGACAGCCCTTCGTGGGTGTTTGGTGGTCCAGGCTCCGCGCTACGTTCGTGTACGACTTGTTTGCTCTTCCATTCGTCTATCTGTTCGCCCTTTGCTACGTCTATTGGGG
>DASROK010000064.1:0-3848 GCA_035646915.1 Gemmatimonadaceae bacterium | reverse complement strand
AGCACGCGTGAAATTGCGGATGCGCTCGATTACGCGCACCGCGCAGGCGTCGTGCATCGCGACATAAAACCGGAAAATATTCTCCTCGCCGATGGACACGCGCTGGTGCTGGACTTCGGGATTTCGCGCGCAGTGTCTGCTTCAACCGAGGGTGAACGAATCACTTTCCCGGGAATTGCAGTCGGCACTCCGGCGTACATGTCGCCGGAGCAGGCGAAGGGTTCAGAGGTGATCGATGGCCGCGCCGATATCTATGCACTGGGTTGCGTGACGTATGAGATGCTGACAGGGCATCCACCATTTCTTGGAACGACACATCGGGAGATTCTCGGACGACACTCGTATGATCCGGTTCCCCGAGTGCGAAGCAGCCGGCCCAGCATTCCCGAATTCGCCGAAGCCGCGATTGAGAAGGCGCTCGCGAAAGCGCCGAAAGATAGGTTCTCAACCGCGACTGAATTCAGTGAGGCGTTTTCGCGAGGCGCTACGGACCGGAGCCATCGAGGAAGCTGGAAGTGGTGGACCGCCGGAGGTCTCGCAGCTGCTGCACTCGTTGCGCTGCTGAAATTCACCAGTGGTCCCGTTCTCGGTAGCTCGCCTCTCTCATCCGAGGCTCCACGCGCAGTCGCTGTTCTTCCATTTAGAACGATTGGCAACGACTCGAGCAGCGTGGCAATGAGCGAGGGGATTTCCGAAGAGATCGCATCTGCGATCGGAAGCGTTCCTGGAATCATGGTGAAGTCGCCCCGCTCATCTTTCAGCCTCAAAAGCAAAAATCTCACTATTCAGGAGATCGGCGCTGCGCTGGGAGTTCCGTATCTGGTCGACGGAAGTCTGCAGCACGAGGGTCAGCGTCTGCGCGTTCACGTCGCGCTCATCTCTGCTGCAAAGGATTCGACGTTGTGGAGTCACGGATATGACCGGCAGTTCGTCGACGTCTTCACGCTGCAGGATGAAATTGCCCGCGCGATTGCAGGTGAGCTGCAAGTGAAGCTGGCTTCGGCTTCGCTCTCGAATCTTTCGAGAAGATCGACTGCAAATCCACAGGCCCACGAGCTTTACCTGCGCGGCAGATTCTTTTTCGAGCGACGGGATTCGGCCAGCCTTCGCAAAGCAAAAGAATACTTTGCCGCTGCCATAGGGTCTGATTCGCTCTACGCTCTTGCGTATACCGGGCTCAGCGACGCGTACAGCCACAGCTCAGTGTTTGGCTACGCGGCACCGCAGACCAACATGCCTCGCGCACGCGAGCTCGCCGACCACGCCCTGGCGCTCAACAACGCGCTGGTCGAGGCACACAGCTCACGCGCATTCGTTGCGACGTTCTACGAATGGGACTGGAAGTCAGCGGGGAGCGAATATCAGAAGGCCCTCGCAATCGATCCGAATTATCCGTCTGCCCATCTCTGGAAAGCCTGGTACCTGCTCGCGAAGGACAGCGCTGATGCAGGGATTGCCGAAGGCAAGGCTGCATTGGATCTGGAACCGTTTCTCGTTTTGACAAATACGAGGCTGGTCTCGCTGCTCTTTTATGGACGGCGTTACGACGAGGCGCTGAAGCAGGCGCAGCGAACAGCAGAGCTTGACTCGACCTTCTTCCAGCTCAGAACAGAGCGCGCGCGAGTGCTCGTGGAGCTCGGCAGATGCAGGGAGGCGCTGGATGCGATTTCGCAGGCGCCGCCACAAACTCCGGCGATGCTTGGCGGAACGAAGGGATACACATACGCGAAGTGCGGTCGGCGCAAAGACGCATTCGAGGAATTGCAGCGACTTCGCGGCGCTGCGAATGCCGGCGAGTATGTATCACATTATTCACTGGCGGTGATAGAAGCGGGGCTCGGGAACAATGACGGGGCGTTCGATGAGCTCAACAGCGCGCTCGCCGAGAGGTCATGGTGCATGTTCCTTCTCAAGGTCGAGCCTGCCTTTGACCGGCTCCGAGGTGACCCGCGATTTGGACAGCTGCTAGCGAGGGTGGGGTTATCTGCGTAGTAAAACAAAAACCCACCGAGTGGAGAGAAATGAGTTTCCAGTAACTCAGCACTCAGTACCGGGTTCGAACTGAGTGACTCAGTACTGAGTGCTGGAAACTGATTGCTCTCCACTCGGTGGGTTTTTGTCTTACTTGACGGTGAAGTCCTTCACTCCAACTGAGTCGCCATTAAGCGAGACGACGACCTTGTAGTCTCCTTTCGGCCACGCGGTCTTCTTGGAGAGATGGAACTCGTGGTTCGCATCACCCGTCGGCGCGATCTCCTGCGATGACGTGTTCACAGTCTGCCCATCCTGGAACAGGAACTTGGCTGCGAGCGTTCCACTTCCCGCTCCCTCGGTCTTGACTGAGACGTAGATCGTATCGCGCACGCCGAAATCATGCGCATCATCCTTCACCGTTTTGTCGGTGTTGAGTCCCTTGCCTGTCTCGACGCCGCTCACGTGCAGCGCAGCGGGCGCGGGAGCTGGTGCCGGCATGATGGCAGTCGTATCGACAGCCGGAGCTTCCTTCTTCTTGCACGCACCCGTTGCCAGCAGTGCCGCGACCGATAGTGCGATGGCCGAAAATCTCATTGTTGTCATTGTCACTCCGGAATCGTGAATTCCTGACCCGGATAGATCAGATCCGGATTCTTGATCTTGTCCTTGTTCGCATCGTAGATGCGATGCCATTTGCTCGCATCGCCATAGATGTGCTTGGCGATCTTGCTCAGCGAATCACCGCTCTTCACGGTGTACGTGGTGCCACCGGTTGGAGTGGCCGGAGCTTCCGATGACGCTCCCGCATTGACATCGGAGAAATCCGCCTTGCCGCTGGTCCCGCCCGGAGTTGACGACGACTTGCTCGTCGTGTCCGAGAAATCGGGGTTGATGTTGTCGAATACTCCCATCGTTGCCTCGGTGTGGAGGAAAGAGTCGATGACAGAGCGGCAATTTATGTACCTCTTCTGGAACCAGCTGTATTGACCCACACAGTGGCGAGAAATGAGTTTCCAGAGCTCAGCAGTCACTACTGAGTTTGAACTGGGTGTCTGAGCACTCAGTTCTGGAAACTCATCGCTCGCCACTGTATGGGTTAAAGCGCACGTAAGAAGAGAGTAAGGTTCTTATCCGCACTCTCCTCATCACAGATATTTCCGCATATTGACTGCGACTAACTGAAATGGAGACATGAATGGCTGGCGACAATCGTCGGCGTGAATTTCTTGGTCAGATTGCCGGCAGCGCCGCGGCGCTTGCGGGCCTCTCGATCGCCTCGCCACTCGCTGCTGCTGAAGCCGCATTCTCACCGTCACCAAAACTTGACGGCGAATTCAACGACGACTGGACCAAAAAGCTCGACGGGAAAAAATTCCGCACCGTCTTCGACGCTCCCGAAGTCAACAGCGCACTTGCATTGCATCAGGCAAATGCCGTCCTCGATAATTACCGCGACGTGCTTGGAATCTCTGAGAAAGATCTCGGGCTTGTGGTGGTCATTCGCCACCGCGCAATCCCGATGGCATTCAACGATGTGATCTGGGAGAAATACAACGCCGGTGTGGATCTCAAGCTCAAGGACCCGACAACAGGCGAGCCCGCAAAGCGAAATCCCTTCCTGAATGTCTCAAAGGATGACAAGTACGGACTCGTCGGTCCCGAAACATCCCTTCAGGGACTTTACGATCGCGGCGTCATCTTCCTCGGCTGCAACAATGCGGCGATGGGCTGGGCCTACATGCTCGCAAAGAAAGCGGGAACGAAAGTCGAGGACGTTCGCGCCGAGATGAAAGCCAACCTGATTCCGGGAATGACATGGCTGCCGACTGGAATCTTTGCGGTCGTGCGCGCACAGAACGCCGGCATGTACGAGC
>DASROK010000063.1:0-3680 GCA_035646915.1 Gemmatimonadaceae bacterium | reverse complement strand
AGGTAAAGTCCTGCTACTTCGGCAACGGTTTCAGGTTCCGATGTTGTATGTGAGCCGAGTGCGTCACCCATGCGACCGGCCCTGCGGAACGGGTGTGACCTCCCCCGTCGCGAACCGTGTGTCAGCGGTGATGACCTTCACGACGATAGCCGTGATATTGTCGATTCCGCCATTGTTGTTCGCGTCGGCGATCATGGCGTTGACGATTCTCTCGGGATTCGCCCGCGACTGAAGCAGCTGCTGAAGCCGTCGGTCTTCGACCATCCCGGTAAGCCCGTCAGAGGCGAGGAGAAATACATCCCCAACCTTCGTCTCGCCGGAGATGATGTCGGGCTCGATGTCGCTCGACATTCCAATGCAGCAGGTGATCACATTGCTTTGCGGGTGGTGCCTCGCCTGCTCGGCCGTGATTATTCCCGCGTCTACCTGCTCCTGTACGAGAGAATGATCGCGAGTGATCTGTCTCATCTCTCCATCGCGCACGAGGTAGATGCGCGAATCGCCGACATGTCCAATGAGGTATCGCGTATCCGACAGAAGAAGCGCGGAGGCGGTGCTTCCCATTCCGGTTTTTTCGACCTCGCGCATTGTACGCTGGAAAACCTGCCGGTTCGCGTCGCGGAGTGTCTGCGCAACGCGGGATCCTGCGTCGGCTGCAGAAAGGTCATTCAAGTCAGACAGCTCATGGGATATGAGGTCGACCGCCATCTGGCTGGCGATCTCGCCAGCGGCGTGGCCGCCCATGCCGTCGGCTACTATGAATAAGCCGCGATACTCGTTGGCATCTGCGTAGAGGTTGTCCTCATTCCCCTTACGCAGTCTGCCCGTGTCGGTTCTAGCTGAGACAGCCAGGTGCACTAAAGAGCGCTCCCCGCGCGGCGCGGGCAAGAAAATGTCAAGGAAAAGACTCGGTTTGCGGTTCGATTAGTACACAAACTACGCCACAAGCAATTAGGTCAGCAAGCGTTAACCTGCGCGCAGCGCTTCCCGGGTCCCTTCCCCGCTTTGAAGGCGCCATAGTCGCTCATAAAGCCCAGCCCGTCCCAGGAGCGTGGCGTGAGTGCCCCGCTCCACTACTTCGCCGTGATGAAGTACCAGGATTTCGTCGGCCGCCACGATAGTGCTCAGGCGATGAGCGATCGCAATGGTCGTCCGCCCTTCCATTAAAACGCCAAGCCCCCGCTGAATCTCCGCCTCGATTTCACTGTCGACCGCGCTGGTCGCCTCATCGAGAATGAGCAGCGACGCGTTCGCCGCGACAGCCCGGGCGAATGAGAGAAGCTGCCGCTCGCCGACGCTCAGCGAGGCCCCTCGCTCTCCAAGCTGGTGCGCGTAGCCGTCGGGCAGGCGGCGAATGATTCGGTCCGCTCCCACCCGCGAAGCTGCCGCTCTCACTTCCTCATCGGTAATTGGATTGGCAAGCCTGATGTTGGTCGCCACATCCCCGGCGAAGAGAAAAATGTCCTGCTGCACGTAAGCGATGAGTCCTCGCAGCTCGTCGAGCGGAATCTCCCGGACGTCGCGCCCGTTGACGAGGATTCGACCGCGCTGCGGATCATAGAATCGCATCAGCAGGCTGACAATCGTCGTCTTGCCCGCACCGGTGTGGCCGACGAGCGCGAGAGTCTTCCCTGGCTCCGCTGTGAACGATACGCCTTTGAGAACCCATTCCGGCGTCGCGGCCGTATCCGTCGTCATGCGCGCTACATGGCCTACATCGTAGGCAAACCATACGTCCTGGAATTCCACTGTTACCGCAGCAGTGCTGCGCGAGCTGGCTGCAGGCTCAGTGATTGGCCCGATGTTAGGCTCAGTGTCGAGAAGCATAAAGATCCTTTCCGAGCTCGCCATCGCAGTCTGAAGGATGTTGAACTTCTCGGCGAGATCTTGAAGAGGCTGATAGAAGCGGCGGCTGAGCTGAAGGAATGCTGCGACCGTTCCAACGGTCAGAGTTGCCACGTGAACGAGCGACGCTCCCGTAACTATGAGAATCGCAACCGCGATGGACGTGAACAGTTCTATCGCGGGGAAATAGACAGCGTAGTAGCGAATCGATCGTACGTGTGCCTCCAGGTGATCGGCGTTCAGCTCGCGAAATCTCTCGATCTCACGCTCTTCGCGCCCGAAGAGCTGTACGATCCGCATGCCGGTGAGGCGTTCCTGCAGGAATGCATTGATGCGCGCGAGTCGCGTTCTGATATCGCGATAAGCATCACGCACGCCTGAACGAAACCAGTGCGACACTCCCGCGATCAGTGGAATCACAACGAGCGCAGCGAGCGAGAGTCGCCAGTCCATCACGAACATCGCGACACCTATCGCGAGCAGCGTGAAGAGATCGCCAAGCCCTGAGACAACTCCTGACGTGAAAAGCTCGTTCAGTGTCTCCACGTCCGAGGTGACGCGCGTGATCAGTCGTCCGGCAGGGTTTCGGTCGAAAAAAGAAACCGACAGCCGTTGCAGGTGAGCGAAGATTTCCATTCTCAGATCCCGCATAACGCTTTGCCCGAGCAGCGCGGTAAGCATCGCTTCTCCGTAGGAGCAGAAGAACTGAGCGACCAGTGTCAGCGAAAACAGGATCGTCAGGCGCATCACCGCAGTTGTGTCGCGATGCGGAAGCGCGACGTCGATGACCTGCTGAGTGAGAATCGGGCCGGCGAGCTGAAGGGCTCCCTCGATCATCAGCAGGAAAAGAGAGGCTGCGACGAGGCCTTTGTACGGCGAGAGATAAACCAGGAGCCGTCGCATCAGCCGCGCGTCATATGTTCTCGAAAGCGCGTCTTCTTCGTGCAGGGTTGCGGGGCTCGACATCGAGCGGTATGGTAACGGCTGAATCAGCGCCCCGCCACCGCCAGGAACTGGTACGCAGGTTGCACTTCGCTGGGTTGTCGTCCAGTCACCTGGTCGCAATTCACCCTACGGAGGAGACATGAGCTTTCTCGCATGGATAGTCATTGGTTTGGTCGCAGGCGCGATCGCCAAGGCAATAATGCCGGGCAATGACCCTGGCGGTATGATCGTTACGATGATCATCGGCATTGTCGGCGCAATCATCGGTGGTTTCCTCGGCAGCACATTGATGGGACTTCCATTGACCGGGTTCTCTCTGCAAAGCCTGCTTCTGGCGATTGTCGGAGCTCTCATTCTGCTGTGGATTTACCGCATGGCAACGCGCGGCCGCGCGAGAGTTCCGTAGGCTCTCGGCGGGGACCGACCAGGGGCTAACGAATGCCGCTCTGGCTCTACTGGATCCTGCTGGGTCTGGTAGCGGGAACTCTCGCGAAGTTCCTCGTGCCAGGGCGGGACCCCTCGGGTTGCATCATCACTATCGTACTTGGAATCGTCGGGGCGTTCATTGGCGGGTACCTCGGCACACGCTTCGGCTGGGGAACTGTCACCGCCGGAGCGTTTGATTTTAGATCGATTGCGCTCGCCACTTTAGGCGCGATCGTATTGCTGCTTATCGGTCGATTAGTTCGTCGACTCTGAACAGGTAACAGCAGTCAGAAGTCGCAAGAAGCACAGTTGTTAGTTCGTAGTGGACTTGACCTGATTTGGTGGACACCTCCATTACCCAATTCTGGAGGTGTCCATGAAGCAGAGAAAGCGCTACTCGGCCGAGTTCCGAGTCCAGGCCGTTGAGCTGTTGAAGGAGCGGCTTGCAGCGGGTAGCAGTATCA
>DASROK010000062.1:0-3332 GCA_035646915.1 Gemmatimonadaceae bacterium | reverse complement strand
TTCCGAATTTCCTGCGCCTTCTTTATGGGCTGGTCACTGACAGTCGCGTCAATGCCGTCGACAAGCTCGTGGTTGCGGGGGCGATTGCTTACATCCTGCTGCCGATGGACATCATTCCCGATTTCATCCCGTTCCTCGGCGAAGTCGATGACGTTTTTCTTTTGATTCTCGCGTTGCAGCGGCTGATTGCGAATGCAGGCCGTGCTGTCGTTCAGGCGTACTGGCCAGGTGATCCCGCCGAGCTTTCGACGGGAAACCTCGAGAAGATCGTTGCTGCGTGCGTGTTCTTCCTTCCGAGGAGGATGCGACGCCGTCTGAGAACTATCGGACGCGTGTAGACTGGACGACAGAAGGGTCAGCCTTTACATTCAGCTATGGCAACTATAAGTCGCCCGACTTCTCAAAAGCCCGCTCAACCGGCATCGGCCGGGAGCGGGCTTTCGCGTTTTAAAGACCAGATCGAAGAGCAAACTTCTACGCGCGGAATGGACCGCGTGCGCGTCGACATGGCGCTCACGTTCGACGACGTGCTCCTCACACCGCGACACTCACTCGTCATTCCTCGCGACGTCGACACGAAATCGCGATTTACCCGAAAAATTCCGCTCAACGTTCCATTTGCATCTGCAGCGATGGATACCGTGACGGAATCGGAGATGGCAATGGCGATGGCGCGAGCCGGCGGCATCGGCGTGATTCACAAGAACATGTCGATCGACCGTCAGGCCGCGGAAGTCGATCGGGTGAAGAGATCGGAGAGCGGAATCATCCTGAATCCGATCACTCTGTCACCCGACGCGACAATTCGCGAAGCGGTTGCGCTGATGTCACGGTTCAGAATCTCAGGCGTGCCGATCGTCAATCGTGAAGGCCAGCTCGTTGGAATTCTCACCAATCGCGATCTGCAGTTCGAGCGCAATCTCGATCAGCCGCTTCGCGAGGCGATGACTTCAGAAGATCTCGTAACGGCGCCAGTCGGAACCACGCTGGATGAGGCCGAGCGAATCCTCGGAAAGCATCGCATCGAGAAGCTTCCGGTTGTCGATCAGTCAGGAAAGCTTCGCGGGCTCATCACTGTGCGTGACATTCACAAGCGCCGCGAATTTCCAAATGCCAACAAGGATGATCACGGCCGTCTTCGAGTTGCGGCGGCAATTGGCGCATCGAATTTCCGCGACCGGGCGCGCGCGCTCGTCGATGCCGGAGTGGATGTGCTGGTGATCGATACCGCACATGGCCATAGCGATGGGGTTCTGGACGCTGCTGCGATTGCGCGCGAGGCTTTTCCGGATGTTCAGCTTGTCGCCGGTAATGTTGCGACGCGTGAGGGAGCTGCGGCTCTCGTCGAGCGTGGTGTCGATGCAGTGAAAGTGGGAGTTGGACCCGGCTCGATCTGCACCACACGCGTAGTGACTGGAGTTGGAGTTCCGCAGCTCACAGCGGTGTTCGATGCAGTCGAAGGGGCAGGGGATATTCCGGTCATTGCCGATGGCGGCATCAAGTATTCCGGCGACATCGTGAAAGCGATCGCCGCGGGTGCGTCGAGTGTGATGATGGGATCGATGCTCGCAGGCACCGAGGAATCGCCGGGCGAGTCACTGCTTCTCGAAGGCCGCCGGTTCAAGATGATCCGCGGCATGGGAAGTCTCGGTGCAATGCAGGATGGAAGCGCGGATCGCTACTTCCAGGAAGGCGAGATGTCACCGCGGAAGCTCGTGCCCGAAGGAATCGAGGGCCGAGTTCCGTACAAGGGACCAGCCAGTGACGTCATCTATCAGATGATCGGCGGGTTGCGAGCCGGAATGGGGTACGTCGGCTGCGCGGACATCGACGAACTGCGGCACGATGCTCAGTTCGTTCGCATCACTGCCGCAGGATTGCGTGAGTCACACCCGCACGACGTCACCATCACTCGCGAAGCACCCAACTACTCAGTCTGAAAACCAGAACAGCGGTACCGGGTTCCGGAAAAAACAGAACTACGGTACCGGGTACCGGGAATTAGCTCGTAGCTGACAGCTAAAGCTACCGGTACCTGGTACCGCTGTTCTGGTTTTTCTGGTACCTGGTACCGATTTTCTGGTTTTTCTGGTATCGGGTACCGCAGTTCTGGTTTGTTGTAAGAATGTCAGCATGAACGGCGATTTCCTTGACAATAGTTGTCGCGTGACAACAACTTCCCGCCTGTTTGTAGCCTCATAAATCCGCCGGTTTCCCGGAGACGATCGAATGGGTATCTGGACCAAGAAAAGTATTGCTGTCCTGCAGTCCGAAGCGGGCGCAGAAGAAGGAACACATACATTGAAGCGCGCCCTGGGCGCGCTCAACCTGACGACGCTTGGAATCGGCGCCATCATCGGCGCCGGAATCTTCGTCCTCACGGGAACCGCGGCCGCGCAGTATGCGGGCCCGGCAATCGTATACTCCTTCATTCTCGCAGGGCTTGGCTGCCTCTTCGCCGGTCTCTGCTACGCAGAATTTGCGGCAATGATTCCAATCGCCGGCAGCGCCTACACGTATGGCTATGCGACCCTCGGCGAGCTGGTCGCCTGGATCATTGGATGGGATTTGATCCTCGAGTACCTCTTCGGTGCGGGAACAGTAGCAGTCGGCTGGTCGGGATACTTCTCCGCTTTCATGAACGAGCTGGGATTCAGAATCCCCGTTCAGTACACGGGCGCTCCGCTCGACGTAGTTGGAACGCACAACCTCGTTGCCTCGCAGATCTGTTACGATCCGGCAACCAATGACGTAATCAAGGTTGCTGCCGGGTCCGTCTGCGACACCGCGAAATACGCGGTCACGCACGGTGTCATCAACCTTCCAGCGATGATTCTTGTCGCATTGATGACCATGCTTCTCATCGTCGGGATCAAGGAATCGGCGCGCTTCAACAATTTCATCGTGATCGTGAAGATGGCGATCGTGCTTCTCGTGATCGGTTTCGGATTCATGTACGTGAATTCAGACAACTGGCACCCGTTCGTTCCACCTGGCACAGGTAATTTCGGCGAGTTCGGGTGGAGCGGAGTTGTGAGAGGCGCCGCAGTCATCTTCTTTGCCTACATCGGATTCGACGCGGTATCCACTGCCGCTCAGGAGGCAAAGAATCCGCAGCGGGACATGCCGATAGGAATTCTGGGATCGCTCGCGATCTGTACCGTTCTCTACATTCTCATGTCGCTCGTCATGACCGGACTTACGAGCTACAAGAATCTCGACGTGCCGCACCCGGTTTTCGTCGCGATTGCCGCGGCCGGACCTGATCTCGCGTGGCTGAGACCCATCATCAACATCGGTGCGATTGCCGGACTTGCTTCTGTTGTGCTCGT
>DASROK010000061.1:0-12808 GCA_035646915.1 Gemmatimonadaceae bacterium | reverse complement strand
CTCACGATCAACCGCGACCTGCAGGAAATCTGCGAGCGCGCTCTCGCGCATGCGGTCGACAGTCTGGAAGCGGAAGGCGGTGACATCGTGGTCCTGAATCCGATGAGCGGTGACGTGCTTGCTCTCGCCAGCCGCCGTCCTGGAAAAGCTGTGCAATCGATCACAGGCGTGACTGAGCCGTTCGAGCCCGGCTCTACGCTCAAGCCGTTCATCGCCGGTGCGCTGCTTCTGCGAAAACGCGCTCGGGCGGAAGAAGTGATCGACACGCATAACGGCCAGCTCAAGCTTGACAGGCGAACGATCACTGACGTTCACAAGGCAGCGTCGATGAGCCTTGCCGACGTCATTCGTTACTCCAGTAACATCGGCATTGTGGAATTCGGAAGCCGGCTCACACCGCGGGAAAAATTCGAGACGCTGCGCGACATTGGCTTCGGCACAGCGACTGGCATTCCACTTCCTGGCGAATCCGACGGAGTTCTTTACGAGCCGGCAAAATGGAGCGGCACGTCGAGCGCGTCAGTCGTGATGGGATACGAGGTGTCGGTGACACCGCTGCAGCTGGCAACAGCGTACGCTGCGCTCGCAAACGGCGGGGAGCTTCTTCAACCACACATCATTCGCGAGATTCGATCTCCGGAAGGGAATCTTCTTTATCAGTCGAAGCGCCGCGTTCTCAGAAGAGTTTTTCCTGAAAGCGTTGCGGCGCAAGTGAAATCATTCCTCGGTGCGGTTGTCGATAGTGGCACTGCGAAGAAAGCGGGTCTTGCCGCGTATGAAGTGGCAGGCAAGAGCGGAACTGCCAGGCTTTTCGAGACGGGGAAAGGATATGCGGGGAAATACACTGCATCGTTCGTGGGGATGTTTCCCGCTGAGAAACCGCAATACGTTGTGCTTGTGAAGCTGAATGCGCCAAAGCATGCCTACTATGGCGGAGAAGTCGCTGCCCCTGTCTCGTCGGTGGTTCTGCGCACTGCGCTCGCGGCAAGAAGCGCAGCTCTCGACCGTTCAGAGCTTGCGAGCTTCGAGCGCGATCTTCCTCTCACAAAAGACACTGTTCGTGCAGTCGCCTCCACCCAGTCTGATTCGGCGACAGCAGAGGCAAGCCCGTTCGCTGCGCCGCCGCCCGCTGCAGAGGCAGTTCCGCAGCCGAATAAAACATTCGCTCTTCCCTATGCGAGGCCGGCGTCGCCTCCGGATAAGACTCTTCGTGCTGTTCCCGATGTCACGGGTTTGCCGACTCGCAGTGCGGTTCGCGCCTTGCATAGGTCGGGCTTCAGAGTGACGCTGACTGCGCAGCGTCTGGCCACTCAGACAATTCCTGCGGCAGGCGCGATGCTGCCGGCGGGAAGCATCGTGAAACTTCAGCACACACCGTGATGCCCTTTCCGAAGGAAAAAATTATCGGTGCTCTGGAGCGCGCGGGATTGCTCGAAGGAGTTCGGGGAAATCTTCCCGAGTTCTTCGAGCTTATTTGCGACGACAGCCGGAAGGCTGTGAACGGTGCGCTGTTCATAGCGGTTCGCGGCAGTGCCCGCGACGGGCATGATTTTCTCGACAAGGCGGCTGACCTCGGAGCTTCAGCTGCAATGGTGGAGGATCCATCGCGAACAACACTGCCGGCGATTGTCGTGCGTGAAGGCAGGAAAGCGGCAGCCATCGCCGCAGGTGCAGCGTATGATGATCCGTCGCGTGAGCTCCGAATGATTGGAATCACGGGTACAAACGGAAAGAGCACCACTGCGGGAATTCTTCGTCACATGCTCGATTCCACGGGGTCCCGGGCGGCATCCATCGGAACGCTTGGTGTTCTCTTCGGAACTGAAGCGGAGGTGATACCAGGCGGGGCAGAGCTTACCACTCCCGGTCCAGTGGAGCTTCAGCGGGTTCTTCGTGAGCTCGTGGATCGCGGCGTAAAAACAGTCGCGATGGAAGTATCGTCGCACAGTCTCGACCAGCGACGAATCGATGGTCTCCTGTTCGATGCTGCGGTTTTCACGAACCTCACGCGCGATCATCTCGATTATCACAAGACAATGAAGGCTTACTTCGAGGCGAAAGCGCGGCTGATGGATTATCTCAAGCCCGACGCAACCGCTGCCGTGAACACCGATGATTCCAACTGGAATGCGCTGCCCGATTCCAGAAAAAAAATCATGTTCGGTGTAAGCCCGCGCGCGGAAGTGCGCGCGACCGACGTGCAGTTCCTGCCGTCCGGCAGCCAATGGAATCTCAGCCACAAATTGAAATCGGTGGCTGTGAGGCTTCCACTCATTGGCGATGTAAACGTTCACAACGCACTGGGATCAGCAGCGGTTGGAATCACGTTCGGTCTTTCACTCGAGGAAATGGCCGCGTCACTCGCGGTGCTGCCTCAGGTTCCAGGCCGCCTCGAGGTGATTGCGCGAAAGCCTACGGTATTACGAGACTATGCGCATACGCCTGATGCAATCGGCCGCGCCCTCGCTGCGATCAGGCCGTTCACCAACGGCCGATTGATTCTCGTCTTTGGCTGCGGGGGCGATCGGGATCGCGGAAAAAGATCCGAGATGGGAAAGGCGGCCGAAGCTGGAGCTGACGTTGTGATCATCACGAATGACAACCCGCGTACCGAAGATCCAGAAAAAATTCTCGACGACATTGAAACCGGAATGAAGCCGGGGAAGCATCAGCGGATTACGAAACGAAGAGCAGCGATACAAAGCGCTCTGTCGCAGGCGCATGATGGCGACGTGGTGCTCCTTGCAGGCAAGGGGCACGAGACATATCAGATAGTCGGCACCACCAGGCTGCCGTTTGACGAAAAAATCATTGTGCGCGAGCTGCTCGCGGGAAACGCCGCTTGAGCTTCTGGACTCTCGACAAGGTCGCGGCCGCACTCGGAACCACAAGCGAGTCTCGGTTTCCGCGCGGATCTCTTGGACCTGTCTCAGGAATCACGACTGACTCGCGAAACGTGTCAGCGGGGCAACTGTTCGTTGCGCTCGCCGGCGAGAGATTCGACGGGCACGATTTCATTCAGTCGTCTGTCGAGAAGGGAGCCGCAGCGGTCGTCGTCTCCCGGAAGCCTGTTTCCGATCCCGGCGTTCCTGTTTTCGAAGTTCCCGATACTCTGGTCGCACTCGGACAGCTTGCAAGCGTGTGGCGGAGGGCATGGGGCGGCCCCATTGTGATGGTCGCGGGCAGCAATGGAAAAACCACCACCAAGGACATCATTCGCGCCGCGCTGAGCCGCACAATGACGGTCCATGCCACAACCGGGAATCTGAACAACCGGATCGGAGTTCCTCTCACAATTCTCGCAATTCCGCCTGACAGCGAAGTTGCGGTCGTTGAGGCCGGCACAAATATCCCCGGCGAAGTGGCGATCCTGCGGACGATAATCGACCCTGACATTTCCGTCGTGACATCGATAGGCGAAGAACATCTCGAGGGGCTTGGCGATCTCGAGGGAGTGCTGAGAGAGGAGGCGTCTGCGTTCGACGGCGTGCGCATCGCCGTTACTCCGTCATCACAGCCGGAGATTGCCGCAGCGGCAAGAGACCGCGCAGGGGAAGTCATAACCGCGGGTCTGGATGACGGCGATGTAAAACCCGATTCATGGTCGATCTCGGACGAAGGCGAAGGGTCGATCGTCATGGGCGAGGTGACTGTGCGCCCCCCGCTCAGGGGAATTCACAATCTCCGTAACACGATGCTCGCGATTGCAGTTGCGAGAGTCTGCGGTGTGAGCGACGAGGCCGCAGCACTGGGACTAGAATCCATGCCCCTGCCCAGGATGCGAACGGCGTGGGAGAAAATCGGCAGGGCGACCCTGATCAACGACGCATACAATGCGAACCCAGGATCGACGCGCGCCGCAATCGAGCTGCTCAAGAGCATTGGCGGAGAAAGGCAGCGGGTGCTGGTGCTTGGCACAATGCGCGAGCTCGGCGATGCATCCGACCGCTGCCACGATGACATTGCGCGGCTCGCGCTGGAATCCGGCGCAGATTTGATTGGCGGAGTTGGCGAGTATGTGAAATCTTTCGCGCGTGTCGCGGGGACAGACGCGCGCGTGGTGGCGTCCGATACCGTCGCTGAGCTCTGGCCCAGGCTGGAGCCACGAATGAAGCCTGACGCAGTTATTCTATTGAAGGCGTCACGCGGCGTTCAGCTCGAACAGCTCGTACCGCACTTAACCAACTGGGCCAATCCCTAGTGCTGAACTACCTGCTCGTCCCGCTAGTCAGAGATTTTGGTTTTCTCCGTATTTTCAACTACATCTCGTTTCGCGCAGCGGGCGCTGCCGTCACGGCGCTGCTCGTGTCGTTCATTGTGGGGCCCCTGATAGTCCGCAGGCTTCGCCGGATGCGCCTGCACCAGGTGATACGCGAAGGAACTCCCGACAGCCACCAGGAAAAAAAGAGAACGCCGACAATGGGCGGGCTCATCATTCTTGCCGCGACTCTGATTCCCACATTCCTGTGGGCCAAGCTGAACAATCGCTATGTGCTGATCGCGATGTTCGTCATGCTGTGGATGGGATTCATCGGATTCTTCGATGATTTTCTCAAGCTCAAGCAGAGGCAGGCGGGCAAAAAGAACACGGGACTGATCGAGAGCTACAAACTTCTTGGACAGGTTTCGATTGGCATTGCACTCGGGTGGTATCTCTGGCACTACCCCTTGTCGACCTTGCCCGGCGCAAGCACAACGCTCCCGTTCTACAAATACATCCTGATCGTTCCATCGTTCGCGTGGGTGTACGTTCTGTTCGTGACGTTCGTGCTCACGGGGACAAGTAACGCGGTCAACATCACGGATGGGCTCGATGGTCTTGCCGCTGGACTCACCGCGATTGCGGTTCTCACGCTCGCGCTTTTCGCATATGTCATAGGACGCATCGACGCGTCTGCCTACCTGCAGGTGTTCTATCTGCGCGGGGCAGGCGAGCTCACCGTATTCTGCGCGGCGATCCTGGGGGCGTGTATTGGATTCCTGTGGTACAATACGCACCCCGCCCAGGTATTCATGGGAGACACCGGGGCACTCGCACTCGGCGGCGCCCTCGGCGTGATTGCAATTCTTCTCAAATCAGAATTCGTGCTGCTGATTGTCGGCGGTGTATTCGTTGCCGAGATGATGTCGGTGATCCTGCAGCGGTTTGTGTTCAAGATTCAGCGAAGGTACAAAGGGCTCGAGTACGCACAGACTCACCGCGTCTTCCGTCTTGCACCGCTGCATCACCATTTCGAGAAGGGTGGATGGGACGAGAGCCAGGTTGTAGTGCGATTCTGGATTCTCGGAATTCTTTGCGCATTCCTCGCGCTCAGCACGCTGAAGCTCAGATGACACCGGTGGTTGCCAAAGACGGTGAAGTTGCGGTGCTGGGCCTTGGCAAAAGCGGCGCGTCTGCCGCGAAGCTGCTGCTTGCCGACGGCAAGCGAGTCTACGTTTCCGATTCGGGTACTGCACATTCAGTCGAAGACGTTGCGCGTCAGCTGCGGGACATTGGCGCTGTAGTAGACCTGGGCGGGCATGATCTGGCTCGAATCGCGCGGGCGTCGAAAGTTGTCGTCAGCCCCGGCATCGATCCCGCCGCTCCGCCAGTCGCTGCTGCGAAGGAAGCAGGCCGGCCTCTCGTCAGCGAGATCGAGATCGCGCTTGGGTATCTGAAGGACACGAGGATCATCGCCGTCACGGGGACAAACGGGAAGACAACCACCACGGCGCTCGTCGGACACATTCTGCGCGGTCTCGGCACAGATGCAGTCGATGCGGGGAACATCGGGACACCGCTGTCGGACTTCGCGCGCCGCGACTCTCATCCTGAGTGGATCGCGCTCGAGATGTCGTCATTTCAGCTGCACGATACGCCGGGTTTGAATCCCGCAGTTGGAGTGCTGACGAATCTCAGTCCCGATCATCTCGATCGTTATCCAACGGAAGAAGAGTATTACGCAGACAAGGCGCTCCTGTTCAAAAACGCTGGGCCCGGCTCAAAGTGGGTGCTCAATGCGGACGATCCTCGCGTCGAGTCGATGACCGCGGTAGTGAAGGGAACCAGATTTCATTTCTCGCTTCGCGAAAAAGCAGACGCCTGGTTCGATGATGAGAAGGGAACTCTCATGCTGAACGGCAAGCCGCTCATGACAAGGACCGAGCTCAGCCTGCTCGGTGATCACAACGTCGCCAACGCACTCGCCGCGGCACTCGCTGTTTCTGTCGCTGACGATGCGTTCGCCACCGAAGAATCGCGCGACGCAATCGCGTCCGCTCTCAGGTCATTCGAAGCGCTTCATCACCGGCTCGAGATCGTCGGAGAAGTGAAGGGCATTCAATGGATCAACGATTCCAAAGCGACGAATGTGAGCTCGTCACTCGTTGCAATTGAAGGAATGCGGCGGCCGACAGTTTTGCTGCTCGGGGGACGCCACAAAGGCGAGCCCTACACAGCGCTTGCGGATGCAATAAAGAAATCCGTGAAGAAGATCATCGCGTACGGAGAATCGGCGCCACTTATCGAGAAGGATCTCACGGGCGTAGCGCCGCTGGAGCGGCTCGGATCTGATTTCAGTGAAGTGATGCGGCATGCGCGCGAGAGCGCAGACAATGGCGATGCGGTGCTGCTTTCGCCGGCTTGCTCGAGCTACGACATGTTCCGCAACTACGAAGAGCGCGGCGAGCGGTTCAAGAAGCTCGCACTGGAAGGCTAGTGGCAACGACGGTCGCTGATGTCCGCTATCGGTGGTACATGGGCCCCGAAGCGCGACTGCTCCTCCTCATCACGGCAACACTCCTGGCGTTCGGCCTCGCGACTGTATACAGCGCGAGCGCCATCTACGCTCAGGGAAAGGGTATCGGCGGCACTTATTTCTTTCTCCGCCAGCTTGCAGGAATTGCGATCGGCATCGTTGTCCTGGCTGTCTTCGCGAAGGTCGATGCTGAGCTGTGGGGAAAGTACGCCTGGCCGTTGATGCTGCTTTCGATTTTTCTCCTGCTTCTGATCATCCTGCCGTTCACCGAGTCGATCGCACCGCGCGTGAGAGGATCGAGACGTTTTCTCATCGGGTCGTCACTTCAGCCGTCGGAGCTCGGAAAAATCGCGGTCATTGTCTGGACGTCGATGCTTGTGGTGAAGAAGGGCGACACACTTCGCCGGCTCACGAAAGGATTGCTGCCGTTCCTGGTGATCGTTGGAATTCTCGACGTGCTGGTTGCGCTGGAGCCGGACCTTTCGGTTGCCATGATGTACACGCTCATCATGGGAATCATTCTTTTCGCGGGCGGAGTTCGAATTGGACATTTCGTGGTTCTGGGAATAATTGGAATTCCGCTTTTGTGGGGGCAGATGCAGCGCCTCAACTATGCCTTGCTCAGACTCACTGCGTTCTTCGATCCCGGCAGTGCACCGACTCACGTAAGCGATCAGCTGAAACAATCGCTGATTGCTGTCGGATCAGGGCAGCTTTCAGGACTTGGTTTCGGCAAGGGAAGACAGCAGCTCGGCTTTCTTCCACTCGCGTACGATGACTTCATCGCCGGATCGATCGGCGAAGAGTGGGGCTTCATCGGCCTGACTCTGCTCATCCTCGCATTTGCAGCCTACATGTTCCTGGGATTCAGGATCGCGAAGAAAGCGCGCTCGCCGTTTCTCCAGCTTACTGCAGTTGGGATCACTGCGACGGTGGTCATCACTGCGTTTCTTCACATCGGAGTTACGATCGGACTGCTTCCAACTACCGGCTTGACGCTCCCGTTCATTTCGTTCGGACGGTCGAACATGGTTCTGTCACTTCTCATGACGGGAATACTCGTCAACATCGGCAGCACAAGAGAGAAAGTGATCGGCTCGCGCGCCACCGACCCGTCGTTCGCAATGCAGCGGGCCTGAATGCGTATTCTGTTCGCTGGCGGAGGTACAGGCGGGCATCTCTATCCGGGACTGGCAATCGCGCGCGCGATGCGCCGCGCTTCGAGCGCAGTCGACCCTTTCTTTGTCGGTGCGCTTCGCGGAATCGAGAAGGAAGTGCTTCCTCGCACAGAATTTCCGCACGAGCTCCTGGACCTGCATCCATTGTATCGGTCCCGGCCCTGGGAAAACTGGAAAACCATTCGGGGGGCGCTCAGCGGATGGGGGCGCTTGAAGCGGATTGTGAAATCGGTTCCTCCCTCAGTCGTGGTGGGCACTGGCGGATATGCGTCGGGACTTGCCCTCGGTTACGCAAGGATGCATGGGATCCCATATGTCGTTCAGGAGCAGAACAGCTATCCCGGTTTGACGACGCGTTTCTTCGCACGCCATGCAAGACAGGTTCATCTTGGCTTTCCTGAAGCGGCGAGTCATCTCAAACCGGGAAAGGATACCCAGGTTCTCGATACCGGGAATCCCATCGAGCCTCCGCCCTCACCTCGACCCGACAGGGAAGATGCGCGTGAGGCATGGGGATTTCCCGCAAACGGCGGCCGGGTGATGCTCGTTTATGGTGGAAGCCAGGGATCAAAGGCGATCAACGACGTTGTCGCGGCGTGGATCGAACAGGGAATTCCCGACAATCTCTTCGTGATCTGGGCGACGGGAAGGAAGAATTATTCCGCTTACGAACATTTCGAAAGCGAAAGGATAAAAGTTCGCCCGTACCTTTCGCCGGTGTCGGAAGCATACGCTGCGTCTGACTTTGCGCTCTCGCGCGGGGGCGCAATGGCGACAGCCGAGCTTTGCGCCTGGGGAATCCCTCCGATAATCGTCCCGCTTCCCACCGCGGCGGCTGATCATCAGACTGCCAATGCGCGAGCGTTGAGTGCCGCGGGAGCGGGAGAGATGATCATTCAGAGCGCGTTCAGTCCCGAGACACTCGACTCATCAGTGAAAAAACTTCTCGAGACGCCATCGCTTCTCGAACAGCGGTCAGAGGCCGTGCTCGTTCGCTCGAGACCTCATGCGGCAGACACAATCGCGCAACGGATTCTTTCCATCGTAAAGTCATGAGCGACGCAGGCACGGTAAGAAACGGTCCAGTGCATTTCATGGGCATTGCCGGCGCGGGAATGAGCGCGCTGGCCGAGCTGTTCATTCGCCGCGGAATTGCGGTTACCGGCTGTGACACCACAACGGCTGCAACGCAGGACCTCGAGCGCCTCGGCATTCATGTCATGCACGGACACGACCCCGATCACGTTGAAGGTGCTTCTGAGATAGTCGTTACGTCGGCGGTGAGGCGCGACCATCCCGAGCTCCAGCGAGCGCGTGATCTTGGAATTGCTGTGACGCGGCGCGCCGAAGCACTCGGACGCGCGGTCTCTATCGGCCGGCTTGTTGGCATAGCGGGCACTCATGGAAAAACGACGACCACGGTGATGACAACTCAGGCACTCGCGTCAGCGGGACTGAACCCAACCGGAATTGTCGGCGGTCGCGTTGGTGCATGGAATGGAAACCTGAGCAGCGGCGGAGAGAATCTCTTTGTCGTCGAAGCCGACGAGTACGATCGTTCGTTCCACGCCTTGTCGCCGGCGGTTGCAGTGGTCACGAACATGGAAGCAGATCACCTCGACATTTATCCGGGTGGCATCGACGAGATACGCGCTGCATTCGCGCAGTTCATTCGCGGAGCGGAAACAATCGTGCTTTGCGCTGATGACCGCGGTGCGACGTCGATTCCCACTCCCAGCTCTTCCGAGGTGATCCGATACGGAATTACATCGGATGATGCTCGACTGGTAGCAACTGGCATCGACACCGTGGGCACAGGCTCGCGTTTTGACTGCTACTACGATGGGAAAAAACTGGGCGACGTCATTCTTTCAGTCCCGGGAATGCACAACGTCCGGAACTCCCTCGCTGCGATTGCATCGGGAATCGCGCTCGGCGTCGAGCTCGAGCAGATGCGCGAAGGCCTTGCTTCATTTACCGGAGTCGAGCGGCGGTTTCAGAGAATCGGGGAAGCGAAGGGCGTTATGATCATCGACGACTACGCGCATCATCCAACCGAAATCGAAGCGACGCTGGAGGCGGCGAGAGCGGCTTTTCCGAAACAGCGCATCATCGCCGTGTTCCAGCCGCACCTTTACTCCCGCACTCGCGATTTCTTCGCGGAGTTCGCCGGTGCGCTCAGCAAGGCTGATGTCATCTATCTCTCTGATCTCTATCCGGCGCGCGAGCAGCCGATAGAAGGAGTTACATCTCAGCTCATCGCCGGAAAAATGCGCGATACTGGAAAAGCTCCTGAGTGGGAGGGCCCACGCAGTGACGCAGCGCGCGCACTCGCTCCCCAAGTGAAGGATGGAGACGTGGTAATCACAATCGGCGCGGGGGACATCACCCGAACCGGCCCGGAGCTTCTCGCGCTGCTGCAAGGGAAAGAATGACAGAGCCGCTCCCGGTCGAGCCGGAGGCGCCGCTCCCGCGACCGCCTCGACGCTGGCGCGTGATTGCGCTTCTTTTGCTCGTCATCCTCCTTGCGCCGGCATCGTGGCTCGCGCGCAAAGGCGCGTCACGCATGGACTTCTTCCGCCTCAAGTCTGTTGCAGTCGAAGGTACCCGCTACCTCTCGGGAGACTCTGTCATGAAGCGGCTTGCCGTCGATACCACGCGCTCAGTGTGGGACGACACTGGCCCGCTCATTGAACGGATAAGGAGCATGCCCCAGGTCTCCGAAGTTGAAATAAGGCGAAGACTCCCTGGAACTCTCGTTGTCAGCATTCACGAAAATCTTCCGATCGCACTTGCTCCGAGTCCTCGCGGACTCGAGCCGGTCGACAGTGCAGGACGAGTTCTTCCGATAGACCCGTCCATCGCCGACATCGACCTGCCGATTGCAAATCAGCGGGACAAGGCGGTGCTCTCTCTCCTGTCTCAGGCACGCTCCGAAAATCCCGTGGTCTATCACCGGATAAGCGAGATTTCACGCGACGGAAAAGATGGAATCATCATTCGGCTGGCCCCTGCACTCCAGGTTCGCGCTTTGTTGGGGGTTTCAGTTGAACGTTTGTCCGATATCTTTCCGGTCGAGTCGGACCTGATCCGGCGCAGAGCAAATGTTGCTGAGCTCGATTTACGCTACCGCGATCAGGTGATCGCAAGGCTGCAATGAATCCTGAACGCGTCATCGCCGGTCTCGACATCGGGTCCGCGAAAACAACGGTGGTAATCGCGGAAGCTGTGGGCGACCTCCATCGTCAGATGACGCTCAAGATCATGGGAGTAGGCCAGGCGAGAACGACAGGGCTGCGTCGCGGCATTGTCGCCGACATCGAGGAGACCACCCGCTCGATCAAGAAAGCCATCGAAGATGCCGAGCGTATGGCTGGCACCAGGATCGAATCGATCTACGCAGGAATCGCAGGCGAGCACGTACGTGCCATGACGTCCACGGGGATTGTCGCAGTCAACGGAGACGAGATCTCGCGAGCAGATGTCGCAAGAGCAAACGATGTCGCCCGCGCTCAGCCGATTCCGGGAGACCGCGAGCTTCTGCACGCGATTCCGCAGGAGTACACGGTCGACAAGAACCAGGGAATAAGAGATCCCATCGGTATGATCGGGACCCGGCTGGAGACCGAGATGTATCTCGTCACGATCGGAAGCTCGCC
This sequence comes from Gemmatimonadaceae bacterium, assembly GCA_035646915.1. Classification (GTDB taxonomy): domain Bacteria; phylum Gemmatimonadota; class Gemmatimonadetes; order Gemmatimonadales; family Gemmatimonadaceae; genus UBA4720. The sequence continues at coordinate 1,234 of DASROK010000061.1, read as the reverse complement.
GGCGATGAATCTGCGGAAATCAGTGGAGCGCGCAGGCTATCACGTGAAGGAGCTCGTGCTCGAGCCGCTCGCCAGCGCGCTTGCAGTTCTTACTGAAGACGAAAAGGAGCTTGGAGTCGCGCTGGTGGAAATGGGTGCGGGCACAACGGACATCGCGATATTCCACGAAGGAAAAATCCGCCATCTCGCCACGGTCAGTTACGGCGGAAACAACGTCACCAGTGACATCGTGCAGGGAATCGGCGTAACGCAGTCCGACGCCGAGCGACTGAAGGAACGGTACGGCAGTGCCTACGAGCCGATGGTCGATCCGGATGACATCGTCGAGCTGCCGAGCACGGTTGCACAGGGTGAGAGGCATGTTCCGCGCGAGGTACTCGCACACATCATCCATCAGCGAATCGACGAAATCTTCTCGCTGGTGCATGCTGAGATCCAGCGTGCGGGTTACGCGAACAGGCTGAGCGGCGGAATCGTCGTGACCGGTGGTGCAGCGGCAATGCAGGGAATCGCGGAGCTTGCCGCGGATGTATTCGGAACGGGCGTGAGAATAGGTCTTCCCACCGAACACATCGGCGGTTTGAGCGATTCGGTAGAGGCCACGAGATTCTCGACAGTGGTTGGTCTAGCGCTGTACGGAGCGAACAGAATGGCGGTTGGAGGTGCGTCCGCAGGTGGGCGCAGACGAACGATTTCTTCGCCCAATGTCGACCGCTTTGCGCAGCGCGTTAAGACATGGTTACAGGACTTCTTTTAGGATCTCCAGTAACGACTGCAAAGCGAATCAGGACATCGCTTTGAATCTATCCACATCATAAAGTTTTCAGCACGCTGCCGTTTGTGGGAAATCGCCGGTAACGGCCCTCCGGAAAATTCTTTTACAACTCGACAGATTCGCTATTGGATGCGGCGGCCAGGCGCATATATATTGGCCGTCCGCGGTTACCAACCAAGCAGATCCGGAGTCCACGCCTAAATGAATTTCGAGTTCGAGGAGAGCGCGTCCCAGAACGCACGAATGAAGGTCGTGGGCGTTGGCGGCGGCGGGGGAAATGCCGTCAATCGCATGATCGAAGAGCGTCTGTCCGGCGTCGAGTTCATCTCGATCAACACTGACGCGCAGGCGCTTCTCAATTCAAAGTCCGACGTAAAAATCCAGATCGGCAAGAAGCTCACGCGCGGGCTTGGCGCGGGTGCGCGGCCCGAGATTGGGAAACAGGCGGTAGAAGAGAAC
>DASROK010000060.1:0-2530 GCA_035646915.1 Gemmatimonadaceae bacterium | reverse complement strand
CAAGATCATCATCTGCGTTTTCTACGGCTCGGACGAGAGGCCGCATTACCTGAGTGGAGTGAGTGCCGAGCTTCCGTATGAGATCGATGCAAAGTGGTATGCGGACCGTTCGGCCGAGCAGAAGTCGATGCTCACAAAAGTCGCCAGATCGGCAGATTACATCGTGAGCCACCCGCTATCATCTCAGTTTCAGCAGCGACTCGCGCTTGGTCTTCTTTCCCTGGGCCTTCCACAACCGTCACCCGCCTTTTCCGGTACCCGGCACCGCAGTTCTGATCTTTCCGGTACCCGGCACCGCAGTTCTGGTCTTTCCGGTAACGGGGACCGCAGTTCTGGTGTCAGGGTCCTTCATGCTCCATCGCGGCCGCTGTCAAAGGGAACTGACATCATAAGGGAAATCATCGCGAAACTGGTAACCGAAGGAATCGCTATCGATTTTGTCGAAATCACCGGCCGGCCAAACAGCGAAGTCCTCGAAGAGATAGCAAAGTCCGATTTCGTCATAGACGAAGTATGGAGCGACTCCCCTCTTGCGATGTTTGCAGCGGAGGCAGCAGCAGCAGGAAAGCCAGCCGTTGTGGGCGGATACGGATGGTGCGAGCTGAAGAAGATTCTCGGTGAAGCCTTCCCTCCCTCTATGGCCTGCGCTCCTGATGAGCTCGAGGGCGCCATTCGCGAGCTTGCAACTAATGAATCCCTGCGTGACGAGCTCGGAAAAAAAGCGCATGACTTTGTGACAGCTGAATGGTCATCCCGGCGAGTGGCAGAACGCTATCTGAAAGTGTTGACCGACGGAGGTGAGCAGGAATGGTATTTCGACCCTTACAGCGTGAACTATTCACTGGGCTACGGAATGCCACTGGATAAGGTTGGCTCGACAGTGCGGATGGTCGTGGAGAATGCGGGCGTCGAATCACTTCAGCTCGGCGACAAGCCTGACCTTCTGAAGTCGGTTCTCTCCACCGCAGGGATGAGCTGACAGTGCTCAGGCGATTCGTTGGCGACGCTCTCACTTACACCGCAGGGAACATCCTCGTACGCGGTGTGTCGATCGTGCTCGTTCCGTTTTACACGCGGGTCCTTACTCCCGGTGATTACGGAGCGCTCGACATGCTCACCGTTCTCGCGGGGCTGATCAACGTCACCGTTGCTCTGGAGATCACGCAGGGTCTCGCGCGTCATCTGCCTGAATCACAAACGCAGGCAGAGACGCGTGGCTTTGCGTCGACTGCGCTGTGGTTTGCCTTCGGCGCCTACACAATATTCCTCATCGCGGGAATGCTCGGCGCGGAATGGCTCGCGCATGTAGTTCTTGGTGCAGGCGGTTCTGTATCGCTCATGCGCGTAGCGATAGTGAGCATCTGGATGAACGGAATGTTCTACCTGGTGCAGAACCAGCTGCGGTTCACGATGCGGCCCGCTGCATACTCCATTGCGGGATTCGTTTACGCGCTGGTATCCCTTGGCGTCGCGGTGATTCTCGTGCTTGGCCTTCACCAGGGAGTCGCAGGCTTTTTCTACGGGCAGATCGCCGGCGCAGTCACAGGACTCGGCGTTGGATTCTTCTACGCGCGCGAATCGTACGGACTTGTATTCGACCGAAAGCTGCTGCAGGAGATGCTTGCCTTCTCCGCCCCGCTGGTGCCGTCATCGCTTGGCGTATTCGGAATGGTTTATGTAGATCGAATTGCGATCCGCAAGCTCATGACTCTTCACGACGTCGGGCTTTACGGCGTGGGTTACCGGCTGGTCTCGGTAATCGCAATCCTTCTGATTGGCGTGCAGCGCGCAATCGTCCCGCTCATCTTCTCGCGTTTCAGGGAAAAGGAAACTCCGTTCGAGCTTGCGCGGATCTTCAGGCTTTTCATTGCAGCGGGTCTCGTGATGTGGGCAGGCGTGACGCTTTTCTCGCAGGAGATCCTCGCGCTGTTCACTACGCCCGCTTTTTATGAAGGAGCAAAAGTCGCTTCACTGCTTGCAGGTGCGACGCTAGTCTCGAACATGTACATGTTCATGCCTGGTCTCGACCTCGAGAAGAAAACGTCGGTCGTGGGAGTGCTGAATCTCACTGGAGCGGTGATGAACACCGGGCTCAACTTCGCGCTGATTCCATCACTGGGGATAAGGGGATCTGCGCTCGCAACGCTCTTGAGCTCCGGCTTTGTGTTTGCGGGTTACACGGTGCTGAGCCAGCGTTACTATCCCGTGCCTCACCAATGGCTGCGGCTTGCCGCAGTTGTGATTCCGACAGTCGCGTTGACTTCGTTCATTGCATCGCTTTCATCAACCCCGTGGCATTTCATCACGTTCAAGGTCGCAGGAATTGCTGCCGCTGTGCTGTTGATCATAGCTGCAAAGGTGGTATCGCCGGCCGAGCTGTCGCGTGCACTGAGTGGAATGGGCGGGATCTTGTCGAGGGCACGCTTTCGCCCGGTTCAGGAAAATTCCTGAGATGACATTGAAGGAAGGCGCAAGACGCGCCGCGCGCAGGATTGCCGATAAGCGCGCGCATGTATGGGGCGTTGTAAAA
>DASROK010000059.1:0-7955 GCA_035646915.1 Gemmatimonadaceae bacterium | reverse complement strand
GTCGAAGGTAGACTCGGTCTTTGCGCGGAAAGGTACAGCGCAGCCCGGCGATGTCATGAAGTACAGCTTTCCCCGGAGCGATCTCGACGTCACCGCGGGTGGTGTAAAGCTCAAGCCCGCATTCGCACTCGGATCGTGGGTTGCCTTCAAGCGAGAAGGTGCATCGGTAATGGCGATGGGCGACCTCGTGCTGAGCGAGAACGAAGTCGACTCGGTAATGGCGCGTCTTCAGACGGGCGGCGTGAAACAGACGGCGCTTCACAATCATCTGCTCGGTGAATCTCCGCGTGTGATGTACATGCATATCGAAGCCCATGGAAGCGAACTGAAGATTGCATCCGCAATCCGGCACGCACTCGAGTCTACAGGTACACCGCTCGGCGTTCCGGCCGCTGCTCAGCCGGCACCGCTCGAGCTCGACAGCACAGCAATCGCTGCCGCACTTGGTTATCGCGGGAAAGTGAACGGCGGCGTTTATCAGGTTAGTGTGCCGAGGGCGGACAAAATTCTGGAAACCGGAATGGAGATTCCTCCGTCGATGGGAGTGGCGACTGCAATCAACTTTCAGCCGACTGGTGGAGGCAAAGCTGCAATTACCGGTGACTTTGTAATGACCGCGAATGAGGTGAACAATGTCATTCGCGCACTCCAGTCGAGCGGAATTCAGCCAACTGCGATTCACTCGCACATGCTTGGCGAATCACCGCGCCTTTTCTTCATGCATTTCTGGGCAAACGACAATGCGACAAGGCTTGCGCGCGGCTTACGGAGCGCCCTTGCACAGATGCATGTCATACATACCATCTAATCAGGGTCATGCATTGTCAACGCGGATTTCTTTTGCGCTGCTGGCTATAGTCGTCGTTACAGGCTGCAGCCGCGAAGCGAAAAAAGAAGCGTCAGATGACTCCTCGTTCGCTGCAGTTCAGGAGCGTGGTGGAATGGCGATGGGAGTTGACCAGTACACGTCGAGCCACGTATTCGATACGACTCCAGATGGCGGTCGCATCTCTCTGCAGCGAAATAGTGACGACTCGCTTGGGATCGCGCAGATACGAACACACATGAAGCTCATTCAGCATTCGTTCGAGGCGGGAGACTTCTCAGCGCCGTCGTTTGTTCACAACAGGAACATGCCGGGCACTGGTGTCATGGCTCGAAAGCGAAATGCTATCGAGTACAGCTACGAAGAGCTCCCGCGAGGCGGAGCTGTAGTGATCAAGACGAAAGATCCTGAAGCGCTCAAGGCAATTGCAGATTTTCTCGCGGCTCAACGGACGGACCATCATTCTCCAGGGATGCATTGAGCTCGCCAGCGTCACCTTTCTGTACTACTCCACCATCAAATATTGATCGCGAGACACGGGGATTGCCCCAGTAGGTGATCACTCCGCCGTGTGTCACGGTTGCGAGTAACGAGGCTCCCGCAACCGTAAAGATCCGTCCGCCTTGATCGACTGAAGCGTCGACGCGGTCGACCGCTATCGATCGAATGTCGATCGTCCCGCCGTTATCGACCCCTATCTCGATTTCTCCCTGACGCGGAAAGCTCCCTGAGGTTCGAATCCACCCGCCATTCGACATCAGAAGAGTTCTAATACCGGGCATCTCGATCTCCACATCAGATCGATAGCCTCGGCAATTGTGGCGGCAATTCGAAATCACCAGCACACCATCCGCGGTTACCCGCATGCGAGTGTAGCTCAGATTTCCGCGCACAAGCGTTACTCGCTGAGTGGATCCGTAACGAATGACTACGTGACCACCCTCGGGAACTTCCACTGACTGGAACGGAGGAAGCTGCACGACCTTTCCCTGTGCTGACGCTTTGCCGCTGAGCGATGCTGCTGTTAATACGCTGACGATAATTCCCAGGACACGCATCCGGTCACCTCCTGTTAAATCACCGCGGCGACTTCGGCTTCAACAATCTTCCCGTCGAACAAATCGATAGTTCTGTCAGCCTGATGAGCGTACCGTGCGTCATGCGTCACCATGCAGATCGTCGCACCACCCTGATGCAGCTCCTTCAACAGATTCATCACCGACTCGCTGTTTTGCGAATCAAGATTTCCTGTTGGCTCATCTGCGAGCAGAATTGCCGGATCGCCGGCCACGGCGCGAGCAACGGCAACACGCTGCTGCTGTCCGCCCGACAATTGCGATGGATAATGATTCACACGGCTCGCAAGCCCAACCTGCTCGAGTGATCTCTGCACCCTCTCCCTCCGCTCTTCCGCCGTCATTCCGCGATAGGTGAGCGGAAGCTCGACATTCTCGAATACGGTCAGGTCGCCGATGAGATTGAACGCCTGGAAAATGAATCCGATCTGACGGTTGCGCACACGCGCACGGTCGGCAGGCGACAAATTCGCAACCGCCTGCCCCGCCAGTGTGTACTCCCCGCCACTCGGTGTATCCAGCAAGCCGAGTATCGAGAGCAGCGTAGTCTTTCCTGAGCCTGACGGTCCGGCAATCGAGACATACTCGCCGTCCCGTATCTCGAGATGAACGTCATCGAGAGCGTGCGTCTCGAGCTCATCGGTGTAGAAGACTTTGCTGATTCCATCGAGCTGTATGAGTACGTGATTGTTGCTCGCCATCAATTCTCCGTTCTATCTGATTCGGATTCTTTCCGTGTTGTCAGGCAGCGACAGATCAGTGAGGATCACTTTGTCGCCAGGCTTGAGGCCCTGCACTATCTCCACCGAATTGGCTGACACGCGGCCAAGCCTGACGTTCACGCGTGTCGCTGATTTCCTGTCGTCATCGAGCTTGAACATCGAGATCACTGCGTTGTCGTCGCCGAGAGCGGGACGCCCGGTATAGACGATGTTTTTCATTCTTTCGAGCTGGATTGTCCCGTCGATGTTCTGATCGGGACGTGCACCGCCGGGGAGCTTCCCGTCGAGCGACACGTCAACCGTGACTGTTCCACCTTGTGATGCAGGATCCATCCTTGAGACATGACCAGCGACAATTCCGTTTCGCGTGTCGATCGCTGCGCTTTGGCCAATTGCGACGTCCTTGGCGGGAATCTCCCCAATGCGAAGCACCGCCTTGAGTTTTCCAGGCTGAACGACCTTTGCGAGAGTCGCTCCTCCGTTCACCCATTGGCCCGGCTGCAACGCGAGCTCCTGAAGTACGCCATGCTCTCCGGCATGGACCACGAGCGACTGAACACGATTCTCCTGGAATACGGCGATTGCTTTCAGCCTGTCGATCTGAGTCTGCTGCGCAGCAAGCTGCGAATTCACGCTTCGTGACATGATGTCGAGGCGTTTCTGCTCGATCTCGAGTCGCGTGCTCGATTCTTCCGCCGCTGCGCGCCGGTTGTTGTACTCGAACTTCGATATCAGCCGGTCTGCGAGAAGCGTATCCGCCGCCATTCGCTCCTGTGCTGCGCTTACGTTGGCAGTTCGCACCTGCGCGACTGTTCCCTGCTGCGCGAGCTTCGATCCTTCGAGCTGTACGCGAAGGTCCGCGAGGCGGGTTTGCGCTTCACTGAGTGCCTGCTCTGCCTGCAGCGCCTGGATCTGAACGTCTGGATTCGACATCTCGAGAAGGACCGTATTCGGCTCGACAACCTGGCCCGGCTGCGCGACAATTCGCTCGACGCGTGCTGATGTGACAGCCGAGATCCATCGAATCTGTTCCGGAACGAGAGTCCCGGGCCCCCGCACCTCGCGCACCATGTCGCCGCGGCGAACCGAATCCATCACCAGCGTGCTTCCGTCGACCGAAGGCACAGCAGGTTTGAGACTCATTGCAAGCGCAGCGACCGCGATCAGCAGACCTCCGCCTGCACCGATCACTACGTAGCGGCCTCGCTTCGTCCGCGGCTCGCGCGGCACGTCCATTCGTGAGCGAGGTGCCGGTGAAGACTGCATCACACTTGTGTCGAATTTCATCGCTCAAGCTTCGGAGCGGAAAGCAGTTGCAGGATCGACACGAACTGCGCGCATCGCCGGAGCAAATGTTCCGGCAATCGTCATCACGATGCAAAGTACACCTGCTGCACCGAACGTCAGCGCATCTGCGGGCTCGACACCGGCAAGCAGACTCTGAATCGACCGGCCTGCGAGATACGCGACAATGAGACCCGGTATCACGCCGGCCGCGGCGAGAATTACTCCTTGCCGCATCACCATGCGCACAATGTCACCGCGCTGCGCGCCGAGAGCGATTCTCACGCCGATCTCATGCTGGCGGCTGGAAACGGAGAATGACAGGAGGCCGTGAATTCCGATTGCAGCGAGTACAAACGCAATTGCTGCAAACGCAACGAGAATTCGCACCTGCACAGATCTCGCTGCAGTCGCGTTTGAAAGGATCTCGGACATTGGCCTGACATCGGCAATCGGCTGATCCGGATCGGCACGATGAATTATGCGTCGCACTGCGGGAATTACAGTCCCTGCAGGAAGTGATGATCTGATGACCAGATCCTTCGGCGCGTAGAACGCACCCTGGCCGTCCGGATACTGTCGGTAGGACATGTACACCTGCGGCTCACTCTGCTGCTCCGGTCCCCGCACTTTTATATCGCCGACGACGCCCACAACTGTGAGCTTGAGATTCTGAAACGTGAATCGTTTCCCGATCGGCTCGCCCGGTCCAAGCTCTTTGAGCAGTGACTGACTCACTACCGCCGCAAGCGGGTGATTGTTGTCGTCCGTCTCCTGGATGTCTCGTCCGCGGCGCACTGGAATCTTCAGGGTGGAAAAGAATTCCGGAGTGACGAAGCGGCTGCTCGCGTAGAGACTCGAAGCCTTGGGATCCTGACCCTCGGGAACGATATTCCAGATTCCTCCGGTCATGACCATCGGAAGTCCGGTTCCGTATGCAGCACTCGATACTCCCGGAATTGCCCGGACTCCCGCGAGGACTTCGTCGTAGAACGCCACTCGCCGGGGAACACTGTCATACTTGGGCGAAGGCAGATCGGTACGGAGTGTCACCACGTCCTCCACCTTGAATCCCGGATCTCTTTCCTGAATGCGAAGCAGCGCGCGCATCAGAAGTCCGGCAGATATCAGGAGAACGACAGACGCCATTACTTCAGCGACGACGAGAATTGATCGGGCTCGCTCGCGGCGGCCACCCCCTGCTCGTGCACCATCGCGCAGTCCGCCGATGTCGATTGCACCTGACGACCGCCATGCCGGAAGAACTCCAAATCCAATTCCAGTGATGACAGTGAGCAATCCGGCGAACGCCACAATTCGTGGATCGACACTAGGCGCCTGCGCAATTGGCAGCGTATTCGGAACCAGTCGCGTGAGAAGCGGGACCGATACCACTGCGATGAATACTCCGAGTGCGCCACCCAATGCTGACAGCACGAGACTTTCTGTTATCGATTGACGAACAAGTCTTTCTCTTCCTGCGCCGAGCGCCGATCGAACCAGCAGCTCGCGTCGCCGCGTTAGTGCGCGCGCAAGCAGGAGGTTGGCGAGATTTGCGCATGCAATGAGCAGGACGCATCCCGCGGCGCCGCAAAGAGCAAGGAGCAGCATGCGCGATTGTCTCGAGAACTCATCGCGCAGGCGATCGACCGCAAAACCGGTTTCTCTCAGCTCATCCGGATACTGCTGGCGCAGGCGGTCCGCGTTCAGGTTCATTTCTGCAGCGGCCTGATCGCGGGTGACATTCGGGCGAAGTCTCGCGAGCACATACCAGTAGGTGTTGGTAATGTCATCGTCGTTGAGCTGGTCCGCCTTAATCGGCGTCCAGAGCGAGACCTTGTTGTTCGGGTAGTGGAAGTCCTGCGGCATCACGCCGATCACGACACGCGGATTCCCGTCGATCAAAAGTCGCTTGCCGACGATCGACTCGTCTCCGCCAAAGCGCGACTGCCACAGCGAGTAACTCAGGATGATCGTCGACGCATCCTGTTCATCACCTTTGCGGAACAACCGGCCGCGCGCAGGTTGAACGCCAAGTATCGGAAGAAGGTTTGTGGTTACGAATGCGCCTTCCAGTCTCGCCGGCTCGCCGCTTCCGACAAGATTGACTGGGCTCAGGAAATGCGCGCCCATCGACTCGAACGACCGCGTTGTTGTCTGCCAGTTCTTGTAAAGCGCAGGCGATACTTCGTTTCTTCCGTTCCCGCCATCGCGGGGGCCTTCCCAGAGCTTTACCAGCCGGTCAGCATCAGCATATGGCAGCGGTCGAATCAGAACGAAGTCAGCGACTGAAAACGCAGCCGTATTCGCTCCGATGCCAAGCGCGGTGACAAGAATCGCCGTGGCCGCAAATCCTGGCGAGCGGGCAAGGGTTCGAAAGCTGAAGCGCAGATCCTGAAGCAGAATGTCGAAGTGCGCACCCGCTGCGTTTGCGATTACGTCGCCGATTGTCTCGAGCCACACCCACATTCGTCCCGCAGATCCTTTCGCGTCGAGCAAACGCTCGCGCACAATCGATCGCATCTCGCTGCCGTAGTCCGCGCGGAACGATGCCGGATAGAGAAGAAGAAGTGCGCCGAGGAATCGCATCAGGCTTTGCTCAGCACCAGTCCCTGTGCGCGCGCCATTTTCACGAGCGATGACATTCGCTGCGCTTCGGCGCGTGCGACCGATTCGCCAAATGGGGTGATTCTATAGTAGCGGCGGCGCTCGTCATCGAATTCGGGCGCGGGACGGTCGCGTGTCTCGCGAATCAGTCCCTGCTCCAGCATGCGCTGGATCGAGCGATAAAGTGTGCCGGCACTGAGCCGAAGCTCGCCGTTGGTTCGCTGCTCGATGTCCTGGATGACGGCATATCCGTGCCGGTCTTCCCGAGCTAGCGCGATGAGGATGTGAAACGTCGCCGGTGGGAGCGGAAGCAAAGCTTCGACGCGCTGGTTTTCATTTGCCATGACGGTACTATATCCATAGTGGATATATTGTCAATGGCTATAGTAACTGGAATGCTGAATGCTGAATGCTGACGTCAATACTGAACTGAATGCTGACTAAAGCCTTACAAGTGATCTCTTGTAATCTCAAATCACATGCTGAATTTTCAGCATCAAGTAAATAATCGTGAAACTTTCAAACGTTCTGCTTCGATAGTCTGTCAATAGCCGGTGAGGCCCCTCACCCGTCACTCTTCCGGACAGTCGTATGATCGCTGCCGCTCTTTCCCTCGCCGGACTCGCGTTCAACCTTCAGGTTGTCGCACAGAATCCAACGCAACGCGTCGTTGGATCAAACACCACAGCAGCTTCGGTTCCTGCTCCAACAGATACGAGCGCGCATGCGGTGCGCGCGTCGTCCCCGCCGTCGATCGACGGAAAGGAAGACGACCAGGTCTGGCGCGACACGCCGACCATCAAGGCGTTCAGGGAATGGCGTCCCACTGAAGACAAAGCTCCTCGCTTCCCCACCGAAGCGAAGATCGCCTACGACGCGTCGAACCTTTACGTCTTCGTGCGCGCAATCGATCCCCACCCGGACAGCATCATCAAGCTGCTCGAGCGCCGTGACTCATTCACCGCATCCGACATGATCTGGGTGTTCGTCGACTCCTATCACGATCGTCGAACCGGCTACGAATTCGGCGTCAACGCCGCGGGCGTCAAGTTGGACCAGGCCATTTATGATGACGGGAATGAAGACGGTGCCTGGGACGGAGTGTGGGACGTGGCAACCCGTATCGATTCCGCTGGATGGACAGCGGAATTCAAGCTGCCGCTTTCACAGATGCGCTATACCAGAGAGAAGAACCACACATTCGGGATCATGATCGATCGCGGCGTCTACAGGTACAGCGAGCGCTACATCTGGCCGCTGCTGAGACAATCCAAGCCGGGCTTCGTATCGCAGTTCGGCTCGCTGCATGGCATTGACGATGTCGAAGCACCACGCAAGCTCGAAGCAGTTCCTTACGTCGTGGCCAAGAGCGCCTCTCGCACAATCAAAAATGCATACGATCAGAAACAGAGCGTGGAAGTGGGCGGCGACCTGAAATAC
>DASROK010000058.1:0-5778 GCA_035646915.1 Gemmatimonadaceae bacterium | reverse complement strand
GCTCGAAGCGGGTGCTGAAGTTTCCGTTCGCATCCGATGTGGTCTGCTGAGTCAGTCGATCCGGCCCGCGTGTGACCATGATCGTTGCGACGACGGCATGTGCTGAGTCGTCGACGATCCTGCCCTTGATTACTTCGGGGCCGTTCTGCGCGCTGACGGTGGATGCCGCCAGCGCGCTTGCAATCACAATGGTTTTTAGTTTCATCGGTAAGTTGACGCTATGAATGCGGGAATCGTTTACCGAAGTCCCGCTACGTCAGCATTCAGCATTCAGCATTCGGAGTCTATCGCCCTAGCCAGTACGTTGCCTTGACCTGGAAGATGTTCGTGGGCCGATCCTTGAACAACGCAGAGCGATCACGGCCGAAATCAAAATCGCCGAACGAATCGAAGCCTTCGCGCTGCTGGGTCCACACGAAATAAATCGTCGACCCTGGACGATATTCCCACCGCATAACTGCTGTGCCTCGAAGCGAACGCACGTTGAAATCAGGATTGCCGATGTCGAATGCAGCTGCCGGCCCTGCTCCGTCGGGATCGACGTGATAGATCTTCTCGCCGGATGCATCGGTCATAGTAGTAACCGTGCTGCCATTGTCCTTCCCGAAATGGATCATGTCGCCGGACTTCGGCTTCGCAAACTCCTTGAAGCTCGTGTAATGCCCGCTCGACAGGAACGGCTGCGCATACAGCTGAAGTGTGAGAGTAGGCGTGAACGTCGCATTCACTCGTGTGTCGACTGAGAACGTCTTCTGCTCGAGTCTGCCAAACACATAGCGCTGGCCGCCGAACCCGCTGATCGCATTCGGGTCGGAGAATGATGTCACAAACTGCTGCGCAGTGAAGTCATGATCCCAGCCTGGAGAAAGGCTGAGGCTCGTCGAGGACGACGGCTTCAATGTGAGAGACGGATAATACGCAGTGCGCCCGCCCTCATCGTTATCGAGCGGCGTCGACACATTGACGTTGAGCCCCCACACTATCCGCTTGCGACTGTCACCACTCACGTTTCCACTGAAGAGATTGTACCCGTAGTGCCGCACTGTCGGGCCGCTGCGCGTGAGTCGCTCATCCAGGCTGCTCGGATGATATATGTGGAACACACCGGCATTCCAGTAATTCTTGAGTGTCGCCGAAACGTTCGAATGAATCTCCCCGTCGGTCCGGTCACCCTCGTAGTTGAGCTGCTGCTGTGCTCCCGCGCTCACCCATGCAAAGCGGTACCAGCTTCCCGGCGTAGTCCATTGTCTCGCGACGTTCGCAAGCATCCACTTGTAGTCGGAGCGATTCAAAACCCCCATGTCATTTGCTTCGAACCCCGGGCTGCGCCAGTTTTGCGTCGCCTCATACAGCCAGTTTCCTGTTTCCTTGGCAAAGCGCGCGTAGAAACCGTAGCCGTTAAGGCTGGTGCGAGTCGGATCGTAATCGGTCGAGAACAGTCCATCACTCGACTCGTCGCGGCCGGTTCTCTGATAGTATCGGGCGCTCGACTCCTCGGCGCGGCGTATTGCGGCAGTGTCGCCGGCAATGCTCGTGATTGCGCTCTGGAAGTTGAACGAGTACTCGCGATTCTTCCAGCGATGGTCTATGTCGAAGCCGACTGCGTTTGCACGATTGCGAAGCCGGGCAACTTCGTCCGCGTTGTCGAGACTGCGGTTCACCATCGTCGCAATCGTTCCGATACGCGTTCCTCCACCACGAAAATCCTTGCGCACACGCCCAATGAAATAATTCGCGAGCGGCTCGACTTCCTGCTTCTGATCGTCCGCGCTTCCCGAGAGGCGGAACCTCGCGTCCTCGCGATTCGTAACCGCATCCATCAGTCCGACTGTCAACCCGCTCTTTGTTCGACCGGTGATCTTCGCCGCGCCAAGTATCGTTGTCGCATCGGTTGCATCCATGAACTCAGCACGTGATCCCACGAGTCCGGAAAGCTGCGGTGATCGTCCGATACGCCGGGTGTAGATCAGGTTCAGGCTCGACACGTTGCTGCAGAAGTAACAGCTGAATCCGCCAGTCGAGAAATACTGCGAGTTCGAGATGAAGAACGGTCTTTTTTCAGAGAAAGTCGTTTCGAACACGGACAAATTGACTACCGCTGGATCGACTTCGACCTGCCCGAAATCCGGATTCACCGTCGCGTCGAGCGTAAGATTGGACGTGATGTTGAGCTTGAGGTCCGCGCCTGCACGGTAGAGCATCTCACGCTTGTCGTGATAAGGATCGCCGGAGCGCGGCTCATCGAGAGTCGCCCTCGAAGTCACATACGGTACGAGCTCCACCTGCCGTGGCTGAGAAGCGAGCGTCATGCCCTGAAGTGTTCCGAAGTACGCAGGTCCGCCGAATTCATTGCTGCGCCAGAACGCCCACATGTCCTGCTCATTCAGCCGGTCGATCGTGCGCCATACCTGCATTCCCCATATCTGCTGAGGATCGCGTGAAAAGCGAAGCTGCGACAATGGAATGCGGAACTCTGCAACCCACCCCTGATCATCGACGGAAGTGGCTACGTCCCACACGGGATCGAACGAGTTGTCACCGTTAGCATGATCACCTTTTACGCCGAGCGGATTCACCTCGAACCACATGCGCGTGTTCTTGTCGTGGAATGGGTCGAAGACAAACGCAATCTTGTCGGAGGTCAGCGAACCGTCTGTCATCAGCTGGTCCCGGCGCGTGAGCACCGCCTTCACGCCTTTCTTTCCCTGCGAGTCGAACATTCTCGCGCCGATGTAAATCGCAGCTTCGTCGTAGAGAACGCGTATCTCGGTTTTTTCAGTCGGCGCTCTTCCCTCGTTGGGAACCGCCTGAGTCAGTTCTCCAATCGGAGTCGCCTCCGCCCATGCGGTCTCATCGAGCTTCCCGTCGATGGTGATCGACCCCTGGCGCGCCGCAGCATTTGCGACGGGACGAGGATCGCTTTGCGATTTCGTGGTTTTTGCCGTGCCCTGCGCAAAAAGGGGCGCTCCGGCCAAAGCAGCAGCCAGAGTCGCAGCAAGAGAGAGCCGACAAACCAGTGACAAGGGGATATCCTCCGTGGGGGGCATCCGGGACAACAATCGGACGCGTCCAATTGATTTCTTAGACGGGACAAACCGCTCTCGGGTTCTCTGTCTGACAAAACTCTTGCATGTGACCCGAGCCAGACTTGCGCGACTGCGGGAAGCTGACCCCCTGCTAATTTTTTAGCAATAATCGTTCTGTAAGGAGTTTGTACTGGTTCCTCGGCACATGTCGGTTGACGATCGCAGCCGGGGGCGGTATTCGATATGAAACCCTGAGAGCGAGACAGATGAAATCACCTGGTTGCCGGTCAATCGCGACGCTTCTCTGCCTCGCCGCCGGAGCGTGCACGCAAAGCTCCATGCCCGCAACGTCACCATCGCCTCTCAACGAGCGGGCCGGAATCGAAAAATCGATCGACTCGTTGATAGCACTGATGACGCTCGATGAGAAACTCGGACAGCTCTCCCAGTTTTCAGGTTTCGCCGCGGTGACGGGCCCGGGCGCAATCGAAGCGAACATGGACGACGTTCGCAAAGGTCGAGTCGGCTCGTTTTTCAATGTCACCGGCGTCGCCGAGGTCCGGCGACTTCAGAAAGCTGCGGTGGAAGAGACGCGACTTCACATTCCCATTGTCTTTGGACTCGATGTCATTCACGGAGCGCGAACGGTTTTCCCCGTTCCGCTTGCCGAGGCAAGCAGCTGGAACCCTGCCGCCGTTCAGGAAGCAGCTCGAATCGCCGCTCTCGAAGCAAGTGCATACGGCATAAGCTGGACGTTCGCTCCGATGGTCGACATTGCCCGCGATCCGAGATGGGGCCGCATCACCGAAGGATCCGGTGAAGATGCTTTCCTCGGATCTGTAATGGCAGCCGCACGCGTCCGTGGTTTTCAGGGCTCGAGCCTGCGTGATCCAACGTCGATTGCCGCAACGGCAAAACACTTTGCGGCGTACGGCGGAGCGGAAGGAGGCCGTGACTACAACGTGGTCGATGTTTCTGAAGGAAGACTCCGCGAGGTGTATCTCCCGCCGTTCCGCGCTGCAGCGTGCGCCGGTGTTGCGACATTCATGGCGTCATTCAATGAAATCAGCGGAGTGCCAGCCCACGCAAATCGATGGCTCCTCACTGATCTCCTGAAAAAAGAATGGGGATATGATGGAATGGTTGTCAGCGACTGGACCGGCATTCACGAGCTCATTCCTCACGGAGTTGCAAAGGACAGCGCAGATGCCGCGCGACTCGGCATCAATGCCGGCGTCGACATGGAGATGGTGAGCAGAGATTACGCACACGCACTGCCTGATCTACTGCAGCGAAATGTGGTGCAGATCTCGGCAGTGGACGAAGCAGTGAGACGGATTCTCAGACTCAAGTACAGACTTGGCCTGTTCGACGATCCCTATCGCGGACTCGACTCGGCAAGAGTGACGCGCGATGTTTTGACTCCTGCAAATCGTCTTGCAGCACGAAAGCTTGCGCAGCAGTCGGTAGTTCTTCTGAGAAACGAGAGAAACACATTACCGCTCTCGAAGAATCTGAAAACGATTGCAGTAATTGGAGCGCTCGCTGCCGACTCGGGTGCAACGATCGGAGCGTGGGGCGGAATGGGACGTCACACTGACGCGGTGAGTGTTCTCGATGGAATCAAGGCTGCCGTTTCGTCGCGGACACGTGTGACATATGAACGTGGCGGCGATCCAGTAAAGCGTGATTCGTCGAGATTCCGCGCTGCGGTGAACGTTGCGCGCAACGCAGATGCAGTCATTCTCGTACTCGGCGAGCCTGCCGGCTTGAGCGGAGAAGCTTCATCTCGATCCATGATCGATTTGCCCGGCTCGCAGCTCGAGCTCGCACAGCGAGTGAAGTCGCTCGGCAAACCGATCATCGTTGTTCTGATGAACGGCCGCCCCCTGGCAATTCCATGGCTGGCGGAAAATGCGGATGCAGTTGTCGAGTCATGGTTTCTCGGAATTGAGATGGGGAATGCAGTGGCCGACATTTTATTCGGCGACGTAAATCCGAGTGGCAAGCTCACTGCGACGTTTCCGCGGAATGTCGGACAGGTTCCCATCTATTACAACTATCGCCGCACCGGTCGTCCGCCCGATGAGCGAAATCACTATACATCGAAATACCTCGATGTTCCGTGGACCCCGCAGTATCCGTTCGGGTATGGATTGAGCTACACGTCGTTCACTTATTCGGCCCCGCGTCTCACGTCGAACACAATGTCACCGGGTGATTCGATAGGGATCGAGTTCACACTGACAAATACGGGCGCTCGACCTGGTGAAGAGGTGGTTCAGCTCTATGTCGGTGATGAAGTGGGATCGATCACGAGGCCAGTGATGGAGCTGCGCCGGTTCCGTCGGGTTGCGCTTCGACCTGGTCAGTCAGGTGTGATTCGCTTCGATCTCAGTGCGAACGATCTCGCGTTCTACAACGCGCAAATGCGCCGGGTGGTCGAGCCGGGATTCTTTCGCATTTTTGTGGGGGGAAACTCGAGAGACGTGAAAGACGCCCGCTTCGAGCTCAGGACTCCGACTAGTGGTTCAGTTGAAGTCGGCGAGCCGTGCGGATCTTTCGTGAGGTACGACCGTTAGGGAATACCTGCAGCTGTGCCGTGCTTGAAGTTGCCCCTCCTAGGCTCGAACTAGGACTCTCCTGATCCAGAGAGAAATGGTGCCAGCACCCGCTAATGGCGTAAGTTGTTATTCTGTGAATAATTACGGGACCATCTAGCGCCTGCACAAGACACGTAGTCCTCCTGTAG
>DASROK010000057.1:0-9760 GCA_035646915.1 Gemmatimonadaceae bacterium | reverse complement strand
CCAAAGCGGCGCGTCGCATTCTTCTGCAGGAGCTCCCTGTTCTTTGCGTCCTCAAAGGACCACGTCGCACCAGCATCAGCCCAGCTCCATGGAGAAAACGACGCGGCAACATTGTGAGCGAGATTTCCGAGATCCGCGGTCTCACGTCCGAGCTGGCGATTGTCCTGATCCGAGATGTTGTACCTGTATCCGGCTTTCCACTTTCCAATTGCCCACTGCGCGTCGATGCTCTGGTTGTCGCTCACCTGATCGGGCGCATGCGTCTCCGTAAAATCGGAATTCGTGGGAACGTCTTTCGCGAACTGATGAGTGCTCCCCAGCGTCCACGTAACCTGCGGCAGCCAGGGTGAGGGCGCAGACGCACTGAACAGCGAACCGACCGGCAGACTCGCGTTGACCGATGTCACGTGCGTATACGTCTTCAGCACCGACGGCAGGTCATCGAGATTATCCTCAGCGCGTGCGCGTGAAGCCTGCATCGCGAGCGGGCCAAGACCTCCCGTAATCTCCAACACGTTCTGGAGAATGTTCGCCTGAACAGAGGCGCCAAGGCTGCGATAAAGCGGATCTACTCTTTCATGGCGCAGCGTTGCAGTAAGGTTCGCCTTGATGAGCTTCGTTATTGAAGCGTCTCGCAGAATTGACAGAGAGACATCGGCGTATCGTGCGGTTTTCGTTTCCGGTCTCACAGGAACGAGATCGACACCCTGCGACAGGGTCGCGTCAAACGGGTTCTCGAAATGACTCACCGTGTATCCGGCATCGAGCGTGAGCCTGTCATTTGGAAGTTTTCCGCCGAAGTGAAACGCCGCTCCGCGGTTTCGCTCGCGATCGTTGACTTCTCCCTGGTTGAATCCTGACTGAGGGAGCTGCTGCCCCTTGAGCAGCGAGACATCGAACAGAATCGATCCCGGGTGCGACCTGACCGGATCGAGCTTGAGTGACGCGCCGAGGATGCGGTGATCGTTCCTGGCGAGACCGACGGGATTGTCCCAGCCTACGATGCTCGTTCCATTGAGCAGGCCGATCGACAGTTCGCCGATTTTCGCGAGCGAAAGTCCAGCCGTTACGCCTCTGCTCGCAACGCCGCTGATGAGATGTTTTGCATTTCCGAACGAGACGTGTCCGATCGAAGCGCTGAACGGGCCGGTCACTCCTTTCAGGAGGTAATCGGAGAGATCGAACTTTGGTGCGCTCGAACCCTGCGCACCGTATCGCAGCGCCTGCGATTGTTTCGTTACCGCCAGGAAATTCGACTGCAGCTCATACGTCGCATGTTCGCTCGCGACATTCGTCGTGAATGCCGGATTGAATGTGACTCCGGTGTATGGCGGGCGTTTAGCGTCCGGCGCTATTTGTCCCGTAGTAGTGAGTGTGAGCGCTGGCTTCATGTCGGATTTTCGAAATCCCGCGCGCGTCCTCACCCGCAGTGGAATCCGGGCGACTTCCTTCCATGGCTCGCCCGGAGTCACGATGTACGCGACCAGCTCTGTCTCTCCGCTTGGGAGCCGAAGCGTATTCGCCGCGTAGCGGGCGATCGTCGGTGTAACTGTGAACAGCGCAGACAAATCCGTGCGCCCAACTATGACTGCGAGACGCTCGGTTCGAATGTCCAGCGGCCTGCTCAGGCGCAATCCGATGGGCTGATTACCATCGACCCATGCATCGGCGCCAAAATCAGGCGTGACAGTGAGTGCTGATCCCGAGATTGAGTCGGGGCTTGCCTGCGCGCTCAGCGTCTGTACGCTCAAGGCGAGGAAAACAGCTATGGATCTTGCGAATGCTGGCATTGTACCGACTCCGCATGTTGGATAGAGCCCCGCATTCCCTACTGCGCAGAATGCGGCTCACGCGGATCATCGGCCTTAGCCGGATCAGATCATTTCGACATCACAACAAGAAGCCCGCTCCCTACGGGCCTTTCGCCATTCGCATCGGAGGGACGGTTCACGACGCTTCCTTCCACTACCATAGTAGTGGAGCCTCCACCGTCGAATGCCATCGCATCCCAGGCGCCAACGGATAACATCGCGTCGGCAAGCTCGACCAGCGACATGCCGGAGTCTGATTCGCGTCGTCCGTCAACTGTGAGAAGAATGAGCTTTGTGCTGTCGCGATTGAATCCAATCGCTGTGCGCGGATGACGCCCCGCTGAAAATCCCGGCTTCGTTCCTTCGAGAATATCGGAGTACTCCGCATTTCGCTTCCCGTCCCGTATGAGCCTCGGCCACCCTCCGATCACCGTTCTCAGCTTTCCGCGCTGCGGATCGAGATGAGCAACAACGCGAATCCTTCCCTTGTACCGCGCAATCCGCTCGACGATTGCGCGCGATTTCCCACCGCCCGCGAACGCGCCGCCATTGGACAGGCGCATCATGCCGCCTCGATGTGTTTGGCCGTCGACCTTGTAGATGACCGCATCACCATCATGGGAAACCATCTTCACGGGCACCCAGACAAAATCCCGACCGAGGGTATCGACGGGAGCGGAATCACCCACGGCTTTGGTGTAAAGCACCAGTCGAGTGCTGTCCTCGCGGAAATTGATGCCGTCGATCCTCTTTCTGTCTCCGCCAAGGCTGACTGTTGCATCGATTCCAAATCGGTCGATGAATGGATGATTTTTCCAGTCCACCCCGAACTGTGAATGCAGGTTACTCCAGGTGTCGTAAGGCGAGTCAGTTACGGCAACGCCTTTGATCATGTCGCCTTCTGTGACGACGTTGTTCTCGCTCTCGCCGGTCCTGATGTTGAAGAAGTCGCCATTCACTGCAGCGACTACTGAAGGCGTTCGCGCCGCCATCGAGCGAACAGTTTCCCTTGTCTTGAATGAATCGTTCGCGCGAATGCCGCGAATGCTGAGGCCAGGCGTGCGGAGATCTATCTCCAGCACGTTCATCCGCCAGGGCCCGGAGCTCACGACAAGCCTGCGGTGAACAACTCCGGGGACAACGGTGCGGGCGGTTGCCGAATCCCACTGAGCGGATGCAGGTGCAAACGCGCCGGCAAAACAAACGAAGAGCAGAAGGCGCGTTGCGCGCCGCTGCAGCCTGGCGCGAACAGAGAGCTCCTGTTCGCGCTCAGCTATCGACGAATCGTTCAGTGAACGCCTTGGTTCTTCATGCCCTCGAGCTTCTTCAGGTCGACCTTGCCCATCGCATCCTTGAGCGCATCCATGGAAGTGTTGTATCCGGATACTTCGGCCACGAACCTGCCCCCGACGAGAACACTGATCTCGCCTGAATTCGACGACTTCTCCCATCGCTCGTGCGACTTGAAGCCGTTGAACGTCGACGTCTTCTCGTATCCGTTGTCGGATTCTCTCTCGACGTCGGTCGCAGCCCATGCATATGCTGCCATTCCGGCGAGACCGGTCATGCTGCCGATATCGGTGAGCTTCAGCGTGACACCGCCGTTCTGGTCGTTTTCATAGCGGCCCTCGGCATTCGATACCTGCATTCCCATCGCTGCTGTCTTTTCACCGGTTGCGCTCGTACGCTTCATGCTGCCGATCGACTCGGGCAGCATGTCCTTCAGAACCTTGTACTCGACGACATCCACTTTCTTTCCGCCATTGGCTGCACCGAGCGCAGCGCCCATGGCGTTCATTGCATCACCAAGATTCGCCTGGCCGTTCTTTGTCGCGGCCTCCATCTGCTTTCCAGCTTCTTCCAGACGCTTTGCAGTCTCTTCCGCAGCTTTTTGTTCGGGACTCTTGCACGCCGTCGCCAACGCGACCGACAGGCACATCACGGTAACCGCGGTTTTCCTGATCAAGCTCCCTCCTCGCTTTATGGAGTAAACCGGCTGCTGACGTTACGGCTGCCTGTCACTGGTTTCAAGAGACGAAGCTCACTCTTAACGCGGCGAGCCCGGCTGAGGCGGACCAGCGGTAATTGCGAGTACCACACGCTCTGCCTGGCGTTGATTCTGTGTCAACAAAACGGCCGCGAGATTCGCTGAGCGAATCAAGGTGGGAGTGGATGGCCACGCGGCCTGAGATCCCTTCGGAGCGACAGTCACCGTATCGAGCTGGACGAGATCTTTGCCGGCAGACTTCTCGTCATCGTAGAAAAAAACCTCCAGCCGCGAAGCACCGAGCGAATACACTACCGGCTTTATCGCGAACCCCGCACGCGCGGGCTTCTCATCGAGCTTCTTCACGACAAACCCTGACTGCTTGAGACGTCTCTCGAGACTGCACTCTGCCCACAATCCGGTATGCCCGCATGGATTGACTGGCGGTTTGATTGAATCGGCCAGCGCGCCCGGGGATGCAGCAACAGTTTTCGTCTCAGACGCAATCGCAGGCTCGGGCTTATCGTCTCCACCGCTGCATGCGGCTGCGATGAGAACAACAAGTATCAGCTGCCTCGAGCTCATCATGCCGGCCTGCGGCTGCTCGGATAATCGACGATGTGCTCCCATTCGCTCGCATCAGACCGTGCTACGACCGCGACAACAGGATTTGTATCGCTCAGGTTGCAGACTTCGTGCGGGATTCCCGGCTCGATGAAAATGAAATCCCCTGCTTCGTTGTCGACACTGAGAGACAGCCCCGGTCCGTATTCGTGGCGAACTTTCCCTTCGAGGATGTACAGCATCACCTCGAAATCGACGTGGATGTGCGCGTATGCAACACCACCCGGCGGAATTGTCGCCACATTCATCGAAAGTTTCCGCGCTCCGACATTTTTTTCGGACAGGCCGGCTTTATACCTGATGCCATTCCATCCGCGGCTTATTCCGGAGCCTCGAATGACCAGGATTCCGGCGTCTCCCTCGACGCCCGCCGTGAGATCGCTGTCTTCTGTCATGTTCAGGAATATGCTATAGTTGCCTCAACACCGGAGAATGACTGAGATGCGATCATCTGCAAGACGATATCTCGCTGTTGGAGCGACAGGCATTGCGGCCCTTGTCGGCGGGTGCACGATCGAGGGTACGAGCGACAGCGTGGCGGTGCTCACGATCGTCAGCGGCTCGCAGCAGACGGTGAAAGTCGGCCAGACGAGCGCCCAGCCCCTGGTCGTGAAAGCTCTGGACGTCAATGGCCTTGGCATGAGCGACGTAGAAGTGACCTGGGATCTTGAAGCAAATGCAGGAACGGTCAGTGCGTCGAGCACCTTTACCGACGAGACGGGACAGGCATCGGTGACTTACACGGCGCCAGCGACCCCGGGGAATGTTCAGGTCAATGCGACGGCAGATAACCTGACTGTGGCGTTCAATCTCGTGATTGCGCCTCTTTCCGGGAGCTGACGTGCCGCAATTCATAGTTCGCGCACTCTTCTTTGTCATCGCGTCGCTTTCCCTTGCACCGCAACGCTCCGCCGCGCAATACACCGGCGAGCGTCTCTTCTATTACGTCGACAGAGAGGACAGCTACAAAAGCCTGGTGAAGCATGTTGACCAGATCACCGTGCTTGGGCCGCAAGTGTATGTAGTCGACAGTCTCGGAATAATGTGGGGCTCGCTCGACAAGCGAGTGGACGACTTAGCCCGAAAGCACGGGGTGAAGATTATGCCTCTCTTCACCAATGAAGGATTTCAGCAGCCTGGTCTTAGGAAGCTTCTGGCCGACACGGTTGCGCGGAACAGAGCGATTGCGTCGATGGTCGCTCTCTGCAAAGCACACGACTATTGGGGAATTCAGTTCGATGTCGAGAACATCAACATCGCGGACCGCGACCGGTTCACTCAGTGGTATTCGGATGCAGCGAAAGCACTGCACAAGGCCGGCTACAAGATCAGCATCGCAGTAGTTCACAAAACCGAAGAGAGTGCGGGACCAACTGCGTACGGACGGTTCATGGAAGACAGCTGGCGCGGAGGCTATGACATTCCGGCGCTCGCGCGCGCAGGCGATTTCATCTCGCTCATGACCTACAGCGAGCACACGCGCCGGACAACTCCGGGGCCTGTCGCAGGATTGCCGTGGACGCGGGAAGCCCTCGAGTATTTCCTGAAATTCGTGCCGCCTGAAAAACTTTCCCTCGGAATCCCGACATACGGCGGCAGATGGTATACCCGCTACGACGGAACTGGGCCAGACCGTGCAAGCTCGACGAGCGAATCAGTGAGCTGGTCGTGGGGATCGGGATTCGCCGAACGTCACGGTTCTCCAATCATATGGGATCCTGTACAGCAGGTGCCGTACGCGTCCTACACTGTCGGCGGCATCAACGAGTGGCTGTTCCTCGAGGATGCACGCGCCTTCAAGGCAAAGCTCGATCTGGCAAAGGAAAAGAAAGTCCGGGGCTTTTCTGTCTGGGTTCTCGGGCCCGAGGATGAGCGAATCTGGGATGTGCTCCGAAACGACAAGCCCGGACGCTGACGCTCGGTCGACAACGAGTCAACTGTCGTATCCTTCGGAGTCGGCTGCGGAACCGGCACCGGCGTTGGCTTTACGACGGGCGGCTTGATCTCAGGCGGTTTGACTTCAGGCGGCGGCGCCACAGGCTCGGGTTCGATGTCAGCAGTATCG
This sequence comes from Gemmatimonadaceae bacterium, assembly GCA_035646915.1. Taxonomy (GTDB): domain Bacteria; phylum Gemmatimonadota; class Gemmatimonadetes; order Gemmatimonadales; family Gemmatimonadaceae; genus UBA4720. The sequence goes on along the minus strand of DASROK010000057.1, from coordinate 3,273 downwards.
ACGCTTACCTCAGCAGTATCGAGATCCGGCATGCCGGCGAGATCGGGATCCGTGACAGCCTCGACACGCGATGTAATTGTGTCATCCGGGTACATCGCTGCCGCCATGGAATCATTGTATATGCCCGGCTCCATGTAGATCGAAAGCGTACCGTACGGATCGTAAACGCCGCCACACGGATCGCGAGGCTCAGTCCCTGAAAGGAATGCCTCTGTAACGGCCGGTCCACATCCCTGCTGCCACACCTTTCCTGTTGCAGCCTCGACATCCATCACACTCACACCCTGAGGCGGCGCAATGTCTTCCTGGTTGTGCGGAACTTTCGACATGAACGCGCCCCACAACGGAACGGCTGCTTCACCCGATGACATCCTGAGGGGTGTGCCGTCGTCGAAGCCGACCCAAACCGCTGTGAGAAGATCGGGCGTATAGCCGACGAACCACGCATCTCTGTAGTTGCTTGTCGTTCCTGTCTTTCCGGCAACATAGCCCAGGCCGTACTGATTCAGGCGCGCAGCCGTGCCGCGAACTACAACTCCGCGCATCAGTACGTGCATCACGTACGCAACTGCGGGATCGAGTGCATCGCTGCGCTGCACTTCGTACCTGTACAGCTCATCTCCGCCGGAGCTTTCGATTTTCTCGATGATGTGCGGCTCCGTTCTCACGCCCAGATTCGGGAAGATCGAATAAGCTGCTATGAGCTCACGCATCGACACATCGTCAACACCGAGCGCAATGGCCGGCGTTTGCGACAACTCACCTTCGATTCCGGCATTGTGCCACATGTCACGAACGCGATCTACTCCAACGTCGGTTGCAATGCGGACTGCAGGAACGTTCAGAGATTTCTCGAACGCTTCACGAACCGTTACCGGCCCGCGAAACTCTCCATCGTAATTTCTTGGCTCCCAGGTTCGGTTGCTCGCCAGCTGCAGCTGGAATGGCTCATCCTGTACGACGCTCGCAGGTGTGATGCGGCGTGACTCTATCGCTGCAGCGTATGTAAATGGTTTTGCGGCAGAACCTGGCTGGCGCTTCATGAGACGAGTGCGGTCGTACTGAGATCGCGTAAAGTCCGAACCTCCTACAAGCGCACGAATTCCTCCGGTTCCCGGCTCCACGCTCAAGAGAGCAGCTTGCAGCGGTTTTTTTCGCCTGAGAAATCCGTGAGCTTTCCGCAGATTTGCCGTCCCCGAGCGCACGGCTCTCTCCGCCGCAACCTGCATCTCCTCATCGACTGCTGTGTATATCTTGAGTCCGCCTGCGGCCAGCTGCCGCTGTCCGATCTTGTCGATAAACTCCTGACGAATCGCCGCAAGCAGATAGGGATGCGGGCGCAAGCGGCGCGAGCCCGGCGTGAAGTCTGCCTTCGCGGCAACCGCCTGGTCGTGCGCCGGCTTGTCTATCCATTTTTTCTGGAGCATTACGCCAAGCACTGCATCGCGGCGTTCCTTTGCGATTCGTGCGCGCTCGTCAGGGTTGTCGCGGTTGGGCGCGCGAATCATTCCCGCAAGCAGCGCAGCTTCTGAAACGCTCAGCTTCGACGGAGCCTTTCCGAAGTACACCCTCGAGGCTTCGCCGAGTCCGCGGACTTCCCTGCCGTCGCGATGTCCAAGATAGACTTCGTTCAGATACGCTTCGAGTATCTCGTCTTTCGTGAGTCGGGCCTCGATCAGGAGAGCAAGTCCGGCTTCGACGAACTTGCGTGACACCGTGCGCTTGTTAGAAAGAAAACGCGTTTTTGCCAGCTGCTGCGTGATGGTGCTTCCGCCTTCGGTAACACCGCCGGCAACGACATTCGAAACTGCTGCCCGGCCTATACCAATCGGATCGATTCCGATGTGCGACCTGAACCTGGAATCTTCCGCCGCGAGAAATGCATTCGGTACGTACTCCGGCAGGTCCGACAGCACCACCGGCTCGGCGACTCGCCATTCACTACCATAGAGAGAGACAATCGTACGGCCATTGCGGTCGAGCACCTGTGTGGGTGTCCGCCATGATCCGGGAGTCATCTCAGTGAATACACGATACCCGTACCATGAGAAGATGGTCGCCGCCATCCCCGTGAAGGCGAGAAAAACAACGAGAACACCAATTGCGAGACGCGTGCGCATACCTGCCGCAATTGGCAAGAAGAGCGCCCCGGATTATGGTTCCGTTTTCGCCAGTTGTATGGAATCGAACATTCTTGTCGAGCAGGGAACAGACACGAGCCGGCTGCTCATTGCATTCACCGGCTTTCAGGGCGCGCTGACCATGCCGCCGTACGATTTTTTTGCGGCGAGTGGCCACCTTGGGGCAAGCAGGATTCTGCTTCGTGATTCCACGCACCTGCTTTACTTCAGGGGCTGTCCGCCAGACGCGCCCGGATTTCATGTACTGCTCGAAAGATTGAAGTCGGAAATCGCACGGTTGTCGCCTGAAAGGATCACATGCGCCGGCACATCGAGCGGAGGGTTTGCCGCGCTGCTGTTCGGTTACCTCCTCGGCGCAGATCGCGTGCACGCTTTCGCGCCTACTATCTACGGTTCGGTGTGGCTCACTCTGTTACATCGTGACTGGCATCAGCTGCGGAACAGTGTGAGCCCGAACCATTTGATGCGCGAGCTCCTGATTCCCCCGTCACTCTGGAAATACCGGGACCTGCCGCGGCTGCTTCGGACCTGGAATGGTAAAACGGATTTTACGATTCATCTCTGTGCGCATCACAAGCACGACATGAAGCGAACGAAAGCATTCGAGGGATTGCCGCATGTCGAGATCGTCACTCATGAATGCAGCACGCACCAGGTAGCGCGTCACCTGGTGCGTGCAGGAAAGCTGCTCGATGTATTCCGCGACTGATGCGCTACTTAGGCCAAAGCCAGCCGAACACTCCGGCAGTAAGGAATGCGTAGACCAGTCCGTCTATTGTCGCCTTGACTGTGACGTTCCATGCGCGCCGGTACCAGATGGACATCTGCCATAGCGCAACCGCATACCCGACGAATGCGATCGCGCTGATGAGCTGGAATACGTGCATGTACACAGCACCCGGCGGTGTCGATCTCCCAACTACGTATGCGGAGAGCGTCGAAACCGCCAGCAGATAGATAAACCACTGAACGAGATTCCTTCCCATCGACATCATGCCCTTAGGGAGAACAGTCATGATGACGTTTGGACCTTCTGCTGCTTTCGCTGCGAATTCAGGGCTTCGCAGATCCTCGCGTGATTGCGGCCGCGGGATCATGTAATCGCCCGGCGGAAGATCGAGTGGCCCTACCA
>DASROK010000056.1:0-5015 GCA_035646915.1 Gemmatimonadaceae bacterium | reverse complement strand
GCGTTCAGGAAACTCTCCTGTTGCTCACCGGGACGTTTCGGCGCGAAGACAATCTCCGCGTCGCTGTTCGCAGCTTCCTGAAGAAGTCTGGCGAGATCGACAACCGAAGTCCCAACGCCGGTCCCGACGTTGAACGCCCGCGCATCAACGCGCTCGGCCGCCGGGATACTACTCGTCGCGGCGAGAAATACCGCGCGCGCAACGTCGCCGACGTAGACGTAATCGCGAGTCTGAAGCCCGTCACCAAAAATGGTGAGCGGTTTTCCCTGTAGAATGCGGTTGCAGAAAATGGCGACGACTCCTGCTTCGCCGTGTGGATCCTGGCGCGGGCCGTAGACATTGCCGAACCGAAGCGCGACATGCTCGAGCCCATGAACACGCCCATAGTAGGACAGATAGTACTCTGCCGCGAGCTTTGAGATTGCATACGGCGATTCAGGATCCTTGGAGTACGTCTCGACATTGGGTGGCGTATTGAAATCTCCGTAGATCGCGCCGCCCGTAGACGTGAATGCAATTCGCGTTTTTCTGCCGCTCTCGCGGATTGCCTCGAGGATGTTGAGAGTGCCAAGGATGTTGGTCGTCGCATCGAACACCGGATCAGCAACGCTTTTTCTCACATCGATCTGTGCAGCGAGATGAACCACGATTTCGAAGCGGCCGCCGCTCACGATCCGTCGCGTATCAGGAGATGCGACGCTCACTTCGTGCAGAACAGCCCGCTCATTGAGGTTGGAGCGGTTTCCCGTCGAAAGATCATCGATGACCTCGACGTCGAATCCCTCTTCAATGAAGAGATCTGCAACGTGCGATCCGATGAACCCGGCTCCTCCCGTGACGAGGGCTCTTGGGCTCACGTGTCGTCTGCCTCTTCAGGAGGCTTTAACGACTGAGGCTCCAGCGCAAACAGGTATCTCGCTGCATCCACTACTCCCAATCCCCTCCCGTTTGCAGCCGCGGCGCGCAACCGCACACTCGGCTCATGCAGAAACTTGTTCATCAGAGACCGTGAGAAACTCTCGAGTCCCTTTGCCTGCTCGCTGGTCAGCCCACCGATTCGGCGAAGCGCGTTCGCCAGCTCTTCTTCCCTCACACGGTCCATCTGAGTTCGAAACTCGGTCACGACGGGCACTGCAGCCAGCCCTGCAAGCCACTCCCAGTACCTCTCGACCTCACCCGCGATGATGCGCTCAGCAGCAGGTACGTCTTCCTTTCGCTCATCGAGCGTCGCCGCTGCGACCGCGCGCAAATCGTCGAGATCATACAGAAAGACATTCTCCAGCTCGCCAACGTTTGCCTCGACGTCGCGCGGCAATGCGATATCGAGAATGCACAGCGGGCGATCGCCGCGTGCCCGCATTGCCGGCCCCACCTGTTCGACACTCACCATTGGCCGCTGGGATGCCGTCGAACAGACCAGTATATCAACGGATGCCAGATTCTCCCAGCATTCGTCATAATGCATCGCGACGGCGCCGTGACTCTTTGCGAGCTCCTCCGCGCGATCATAGGTGCGATTGGCGACGATTCCGACCCGGACTCCCTCACTTCTCAGGCACTCCAGTGCGAGCGCCGCAACATCTCCGGCGCCGAGGACCATTGCTCTTCTGCCGTTGAGAGATCCGAAGATTTTCTTTGCAAGCTGAACGGAGGCCGAGCTTACCGACGCTGCTCCTCTTCCGATTCCGGTTTCAGTTCTCACTCGCGATCCAACGAGCTGTGCCTGCTGAAATAGCCGGTTGAGCGCGGCTCCGGTATTCTCTCGCGAATTCTCCCAGGCGCCCTGCACCTGTCCCTGAATCTGCGCCTCGCCAATGATCATCGAGTCGAGCCCGGCTGTCACCTTGAACAAGTGCGCCGCTGTTTCCCGATCATGGCGGACATAGAAGTAGGGCGCGGCATTTTCACCGAGCCGTTCCGAAAAAAGGTCGCGCACCTGCGCAACCGCGCTGTCATCAGAATCGATGAAATAGACTTCCGTTCTGTTGCAGGTAGACAAGAGTGCAGCTTCGCCAATCGACTGATTGGAGCGAAGCCTCGACAACACCGAAGAGTGCTCGCTGTTCGAGAACGCCAGCTTTTCGCGGATCTCGATTGGCGCAGTGAGATGATTCACGCCCGCGATGACGAGCGACATCAGTCCCGCTCCGCCTGACGCAGACGCCGGGCAATCGAGTCGCGAATCTGCATTGCTTCTTTCGGCCGGCCTCCGGCAATGACTCCAATTGTTACTTGCCCATCGCGATGGGTAGCCATGGACACGAACGATCCAACTGTTCCATCGGTCGCGACATTCACCAGCCGGTGAATGGATCTCGCATCAGCGGCGACGGTCTCGTTCACTGCCTCAGAATTTGTTGCAGCGTAAACGATGTCTGCATCAGCAAGATCGCCTGCGCCGAGGTACGACCGCCTGGCAAGCGACAGTTGAGAACCCGATGATGCGGCTTGCGACAGCTCCTCCGAAATCTCAGGCGCTATTACCGTGACCTTCGCCCCCGCCTCGCAGAGAGTCAATGCCTTTCGCGTCGCAACAGCGCCGCCACCAATCACAACTGCGTGGATCGATTCGCCGCTCAGCGCTATCGGCAGCGAGCTCAGAGGAACTGCCCTCTGTTGAGCGTCGTCACGCGGAACACGACGTACATCACCATAACGCTCGCGAAGGTGATTGCCGAGAGAATCGCAGCGCGCCGGGCCTGAAGCCCGCGGAGCATTCTTCCAAGCGCGAGCGCTCCGATGCATACCCATGCGCCAAGGCCCCACACAAGCTGCGGGAGAACCACGGTGCGGTATGCAATCGAGTATGCGGCTGCGAGTGCAAGACCCGTTGTAAGCCCGAGGAATCCGGCGATAGACGCAAAATGATTTACCCGATCGAGGGTGTCGAGCGGCGGAAAGAACCTGAAGATCGCGCCGAATCGAGCCGACTTGAGATCGCGATGAGCAACGAGGTACATCGTGCCTGCGGCAGCTGCGGTTGCATACGCCGCCATTCCGGCAAAGCTCAGCACGATGTGCATCACCAGCCACACTGCGCGCGAACCCTGAGGATCCATCAGGGGGCGCAGGCCGAAGACATTCGCCGCAACAACAAGAAGTGCCGCAAGCGGAGCAGCGATCAGTGCAACGCTGACCTCGCGAGCAAATGTCTCGACGAGAATCAGTGATACCGCGAGGATGAATCCGGCAAAGCTGAGCGCGGGGCCGAGGCCGGTGAGAGAACCGGAGCCGCTCTCACGGGCGAACGCGGCAAGGGCTACTGCGTGAGCGATGAGGCCAAGCGCGAGCGTGAGAACTACGCCGCGTACCGGTGCCTTCACGCGACGCGCGAACGGCAGCGCTGCAAGCGCCGCCGCCGCTATGTAAAACGATATTGCGACAAAGTGAGCGACCACTATCATGATCGCTCGAAATTTAAACCAGAGACTACGGCGCGCGCGCGCTCAGTCTGGCGAGCATTCCCGGATAAATGCGCGGCTGTTCACGATTCACGACAATCACCGTGACAGCATACGGAGTCACTCTCACCACCTCGGCGAGCGCCGCAGGCACCGGCGGTGCCGGATACTTGGGATCGACGCTGTCATCGATGAGCGTGAACTGATCTCCGACTCGTACACCGTTGGCTGACTTCGCGGACAGAAGCACGTACGTCTGAAGTGTCGGAAGCACCGGCTCATCGGCAACGTAAATCACCTTCTCCGCAGGCCCGGGAGGAACTGCAACCGGACGGCCGACAGATGCTGGAATCGACTCGAGCTGAATGATGGACTGGTCGAGCACGATCTCACCGAACTGTTTCACGACACGGCCCATTGGCATTCCAAGAGAGCTCGATTCGACCCTGATTATGCCGGTCGGAATCACCACCTGGCCAACGTCGCTGATCTCTTCGCCAAGGCGATATGCGAGAAGGAGGTCGCCAGGATTTCCTGCAACGCCCTTCGGAAGATTCAGGAAAATCCGGTCGTTGAGCTGAAAGCGGCGCTCTCCTGCTGCCGCGACAATTCCCGGACGGTCATAAGCTGCTGCAAGGCGGCCGCGATTCACGGGCCCGCCCTTCTTCATGGCAAACGGAGCAGATTCGATCTCACCACGCGGGACCCCGGACGTTCCGTCACGGCCAAGGACTTCGCCATTCGATCCAATCCGATCGGGGACCAGCCCTCCCGGCGTCGATGAGAAAACTGTGCGATCGCTCTGAACCGCCGGCTTTGTCGCAATGCGGGCAAGAACTTCAGGCTTCACCTCACTGGACGGGATGCGGATTGTCTCTCCGGGATAAATCCAGTGCGGGTTTTCGACGATGTCAGTGTTGCGCTGAAAAACCTCGGGCCAGCGGAACGGATCCTTGAGGTACGCTTTTGCCAGATCCCACAGCGTGTCGCCGCGCTTCACAACGTGAATGACCTCGTTGGGCCCGGCCTTGACCTCAGTTAAGGTAGGCCATGGCTTCTGGGTCGACGGCTTTGGAGGTGCCGCCGGCGTTTGAGCCAGCGCCGTTGAGGCTAACGCTGCTGAAAGGGCAAGACTCTGGAAAGCGACTCTGGAGAGCATCAGGAAGTACTCCAAGGATGATGTAACGCTCCCAAATGACTGATCGCGAGGCAGATACGTCACTCATCCGAAACCAGAAACGCGGTGCCGGATACCGGAAAAACCAGAAATGCGGTGCCTGATACTGGAAAAACCAGAAATGCGGTGCCGGGTACCGGAAAAACCAGAAATGCGGTGCCGGGTACGGGCTAAAAGCGCGTTACTGGTACCCGGTACCGATTCCGCTCGTCATTAAAACGGAAGATCGTCGTCCTGATCTTCCAATGCTGCCGGGAAATCATCGAATTTATTTTCGCTCGACGGCCGGGCTCCGCTGCGAGCGGGCGCGCGCGAGCGGCCGCTGTCGGACGAGTCCGAATCGAAATCACCGCCACGGGCGGAGCCCAGCAGCATCAGCTCCCGCACACGGATCTCCGTGGTGTAGCGAGTCTGGCCCTCCTTGTCCTTCCACTGGC
>DASROK010000055.1:0-6064 GCA_035646915.1 Gemmatimonadaceae bacterium | reverse complement strand
CGTATGCCCGGCCTCAGCCGTAATCAGAATATGCGTGCCGCCGCACCGATTTCTCACATAACGAAATGATCAAGTCATTCCCCCGGATTGCATTCATACTGCTCGCCTTCTTGTCGCCAGTCGCACTTTCAGCCCAGGTCGGATCCACGACCGACATAGTGATGGGACGAGTCACCTCCGCCGAAGGCGCGCCGCTCGCGGGCGCACGCGTTGCGGTGACGTCTGCAGAAACCCAGATAACGAGAACCAAAATCACCGATGCGGAAGGCAGGTATTCGATCCTGTTTCCTGACGGCGGCGGCAGTTATCGGGTTCAGATCACATCGATCGGCTATGCGCCGCAGACTTTCAATCTCGTACGGCAGGCCGACGAAGATCGCCTCATTCGCGATGTAGTGATGGGGCGCAACGCCACCGTTTTGCAGAGCGTCCAGGTTCGCGCCGCACAAAACCGGGGAGGGCAGCAGCAGCGTCCTGAACCGGGATCCACTGAAAGGGGACTTCCTCCGAACCTGGTGAACCGCCTGCCTGTCGAAGCCGGTGATCTCAATGCTCTCGCGGCGCTCGTTCCGGGAGTCGTTGGCGTTGCGGCAACCGACTCGACTCCTGCCTCTTTCTCGGTTGGCGGACAGCCCGCGAATCAGAACAACATCACGCTCGATGGTTTGACGTTCGGCTCTGGAAGTGTGCCTCAGGAAGCGGTGCGCAACACGCGTGTCATCACCAGCACGTATGACGTCGCGCGCGGACAGTTCACAGGCGGACAGGTTGCGAGCACCACGCGCGGCGGCACGAACGTATTTCAGGGCGCCGTCAACTACTCGCTGAGAGATCCGTCGCTCGAGTTTGTCGACGATCCGGAGAACGCGTTTTCGCAGAAGTACACGCAGAACCAGATTTCGGGCGGTTTCGGCGGGCCGATCATCAGGGACAAGCTGTTCACATTCGGAGCAGTGACGCTGACCAGACGAACAGATCCGCTGCAATCGCTTCTGGCTGCAGATCCTCTCGCTCTTCAGCGCCTCGGCACAAATGGTGACTCCGTCTCCAGGTTCATCGGACTGCTGAACGAGTTCGGACTTCAGCCGACGTCATCGGTGATTCCGGACGAGCGCCTCAACAACAATGCATCGGCTCTCGTGCGCCTGGATTACAACCTCGGCGAAGCACACAGCCTGATGTTGCGTGGTGACTGGCGCGCCTCCATTCAGGATGCGAGCCGAATCTCCGCGTTCGCGGTTCCCCATAGCGGTGGGAATGCGAAGTCATCGGGCGGCGGAGGGATGATCACTCTCACATCCCACCTCGGCTCGATGATCAATGAGCTTCGTGCGTATCGTTCGGGTGACTCGCGCAATACGGATCCTTACCTTCGTGTTCCGTCAGGCCGGGTCACGGTTGCGTCGAATCTTCCTGACGGAACTCTCGGTGTGTCGACACTGCAGTTCGGTGTGAATCCGTCGCTCCCCCAGGAATCGAAAAGCCGCCTCACGGAGATGAGTGACGAGATATCGCGTGTCTCTAAAAGCGGATCCCACCGCGTGAAGCTCGGCGGTCTTCTCAACGAGGAGAAAAGCGAAACAGGAACGTTCAACAACGCGCTCGGAACCTACACGTTCAATTCTCTCGGCGATTTCGAATCGGGTAACGCCGCGTCCTTCACGCGCACGGTTGCCCATCGCGACAGGAATGCACGCAGCATCAACAGCGCAGTCTACCTCGCCGATTCATGGCGCAAGTCGCCGAAGCTGCAGCTGACGTACGGGGCGCGACTCGAGGGTTCCGTCTATCCTGATGCTCCGGCGTTCAATGCGGCGCTTGATTCAGTCTTTGCCGGCGTGAGAACCGATCGCTTTCCCTCAGAGGTTCATCTCAGCCCGCGTGTTGGATTCACATATACCTATGCACGCACCAACAACGGTCCGTCGCCGGGAAGCATTCGCGGAGGGTTTGGCGAATTTCGCGGACGTGCATCCTCGCAGATCTTTGCTTCTGCTGCTGATGCAACCGGTTTGAGCAACGGTCAGAGCCAGATTGTCTGTGTTGGTCCAACTGTGCCGCAGCCTGACTGGGAAAGTTTCATCGCCGATCCGTCAGACGTGCCTTCGTCATGCAACGGAGCAAGCCAGGTATTCGGCAACGAGCGGCGCAATGTGACCGTGTTCAGTCCTGACTTCGCGGCGCCGCGCGCATGGCGCGGATCTCTTGGCATTAGCCGACGCTTCGCCGAGCGATTCAACTTTTCGCTCGATGCATCGTTTGCACGTGGAGTGTCCCAAACCGGTGCGAGCGATCTGAATCTCGACACGTCTCCGAAGTTTACTCTCGACAATGAGGGCAACCGGCCGGTTTTCGCTCCGGTCGCGTCGATTGTTCCCGCAACCGGTGCCGTTTCTCTCACGGGGTCGCGTCTCGCGCCACGCTTTGGAGTTGTGAGTCAGATCAATTCCGATCTCGAGTCGAGCAGCCGCCAGCTGACTGCGAGCTTCAATGGAATCACGACCAAGGCTCTGATCTTCAACGCGTCGTACACCTACACGCGCTCGCGGGACGAATCGCAGGGCATGGGGAGCTTCGGCGGATTCGGCGGTTCCGGAGCATCGACAGCCGGCAATCCGAAGATTGTAGAACGGGCGACGAGCGATCAGGAGCGCAGGCATTCGCTGCTTGGCACTGTGACATGGCCCATCAAACCCGCTGTCGAGCTCACCGCGATTGCACGCATCACGTCAGGCGCGTTCTTTACGCCTCTCGTTGGCGGAGATGTGAACGGCGATGGCTTGAGAAACGACCGGCCGTTCATCTTCGATCCCGCTTCGACAGTCGACACCGCCGTGAGCAACGGAATGTCGCGTCTTCTGTCGTCTGCTCCCGATCGCGCGCGCGAATGTCTCAATGCTCAGATGGGAACCGTTGCATCACGCAACAGCTGCTCCGTTCCATGGTCATCGTCATTCGATCTGCAGCTTAACCTGAGGCCGAACCAGTTCGGGCTGAATCGGAAGCTCACGATCTCTGTACTCGGCCTGAACACGCTGAGCGGAATCGACCAGCTACTGCACGGCAGCGACAATCTGCATGGATGGGGTCAGCCCGTTTTCCCCGATCGCACGCTTCTCTATGTGCGCGGATTCGATCCGGCAACGCAGCGATTCAGGTATCAGGTCAACGAGCACTTCGGCGCCGCGAATGGATCGCGCAACGCGTTCCGCGTTCCGTTCCAGCTTGCGGTTCAGGCGCGTCTTGCGATTGGTCGTGATCCTGCGCGCCAGCAGATGAATGCAGTTTTCGGTGGTCGAGGCGGAAACCGGCCCTCGGCAGCGGATTTCCGTGAGCGACTCGCGCGAGCAGTTCCCAATCCGTTCCGCAGAATTCTCGAGCTGAACGATTCGCTCAAGCTCGAGCTCACGGCGGATCAGAAAACAAAGCTGCAGACGATGGGTGATTCAATGCAGGTGAAGGCTGACACGCTCGTCGGCTCACTTGCCCAGACACTCGGCAGCAGTGACGCGCGCAGTGCCGAACCACTGCAGCTCGCCATGAAAATGCGCGGAAGAATTCAGGAGGGCCGTGCGCTCGCGCAGAAAGCGATCAAGGATGCCGAGACAGTTCTCACCCCCGAGCAATGGGCGAAAGTGCCGAAGGAAGTGAAGGAGCCATTCCAGCGACCTGAGGGTGGACAAGGTCGAAGAGGTCCGGCCGGATCCGGTTAACGGTACTACGCGAACTACGCGAACTACGGAACTACGGAACTACGGAACGACGGAACTGCTCTGAAGCACAGATGACGCAGATGATTCGCAGATGACGCAGATGAACTACGGGTAATAAGGGGAACTACGCAACTACGTGGTCTTAGTGAGAATCATGCGGACAATGCCGCTCGAGAACGGCACAGCATTGAAGTTTATCAATAATCCCCTCTCGATTCCCGAAAGACGCATGTAGGTCAGGAGCTGAGCCCTGTGAACGGGAAGAATTTCTGAAACGGCCTTTATTTCAACCATTACTTGCGACTGGACAATGAGGTCGCAGCGAAAAGCGAGATTTATTGTCATACCTTCGAATTCGGCAGGAAATCCCGTTTGGCTTGCGAATGGCAAGCCGTCTACGCTCAATGCGTGACACAGGAACGTCTGATAAGCTGATTCAAGAAGGGCACATCCAAGAGCTTTACGCACTCTGATCGCTGCGCCGATAATTGAGTGGGTCAGAGGATCTCGATTGTCATCAAGAGGTTTGTTCATGTCGCGACACTAACGAAGACTTGCGACGCTCACCTAACCATTTTTAAACGCGTAGTTCCGTTTTCCCCCTTTATTTACGCGTAGTTCATATGTGTCATCTGCGAATCATCTGCGTCATCTGTGCTTCAGAGCCGTGCCCGTAGTGCCCGTAGTGCCCGTAGTGCCCGTCGTTTTTCCGGGGGGCGCGAGGTTTGCGACTAATGGCAGCGCTTATATTCCCCATTCGCTTGCCAACAGGGTCCTGAATGTTCGGGTGCTTTCGACGTCTTGGTTGTCTGGTTTTTCTCCTCATCATCGCGGTCGTCGCGTGGTTCAATCGCGATCGCCTCGAGGCGCTCTACCGCCGGTATGCCGGTGACGCTCCGCCGGCAGACACCAACGCGGTGGCGCGTGCCACTGGAGGATGGGAACCGCTCACCGGTGACAAGGCAGCTCGCGGACAATCGGCCGTTCAGTCGCTCTCAAAACCGAATGGGCCGGCTTTCGTCAACCTGAGCGCTGGCGAGGCATCGTCGTACATCTTCCTCGCGGTAGCAAAGCAGCTTCCCGCTTCGTCGGAAGACATTACGTCGAGCATAAAGAACGACCGCCTTTACGTCCGTGCCAATGTCGCGCTCAAGGATTTCGGGGGATCGAAGATTCTCGGACCGCTCGGCGGCCTCCTTGGTGAGCGCGACACTGTTCAGCTCGGCGGTACGATCAACGTTCTCCGGCCTGGCCAGGGAGAATTTCAGGTCAAGGACGTGAAAATCGGATCCTTCCCGCTTCCCGATGCAATCATTCCGCGCCTCGTAAGACGCATCCGCAAAGGCGAGATGCCGCCCGGCTTATCCGACAATGCGCTGCCAATGAAGCTGCCGACCTACATCGGAGAAGTTCGTATCGCGAACGGCCGCATCACTGTTTTCAAGGCGACGGAATGAATCGTCGCATTCTCGTGGTCGACGACGAACAGGGCATCAGGGCAGCTCTGGGCCAGCTTCTCGAGTACGAGGGATACGACGTTCGCACCGCTTCGAACGCAGCCGATGGAATCACCGAGTACCAGAAGTGGAAGCCCAATCTCGTCTTCATGGACGTGAAGATGGCGGGCATGGACGGAATGGAAGCGCTGAAGAAAATCCGCGAGATCGACCCGGTTGCGACAGTGGTCATGATCAGCGGTCATGCGACAATACGCACCGCAGTCGAAGCGACTCAGCTCGGCGCGTACGAGATCCTCGAAAAGCCGCTCGATACAGATCGAATACTCGTAATGCTCCGCAACGTTTTCGATCATATCAATCTGCGCGAGGAAAATTCGCGGCTTAGAAGCTTCACTGGATCTCCATATGAGATCGTCGGCGATTCTCCGGTAATGCGCGCGCTGGTCGGCCGCATCGAAAAAGTTGGTTCGACGCCTGCGCGAGTCCTGGTCACAGGCGAGAACGGAACCGGGAAAGAGCTCGTCGCGCGAGCGATTCATCGTCATTCGACGCGTGCAGACAAGCCATTCGTCGAGGTGAATTGCGCGGCAATTCCCGGTGAGCTCATCGAGAGCGAGCTCTTCGGCCACATGAAGGGCTCATTCACCGGAGCGATTGCTGATCGTGCCGGAAAGTTCGAGCAGGCCAACAAGGGAACGCTCTTTCTCGACGAGATAGGCGACATGAGTATGGCCGCGCAGGCGAAAGTTCTGCGCGTTCTTCAGGACAACGTCATTACCCGGATTGGCGGATCAAAACCGATCACTGTCGACGTTCGCGTGCTCGCTGCAACGAACAAGAATCTCGAGCAGGAAATTGCTGCGGGGCGATTCAGGGAAGATCTCTATTACC